>JAIXQK010000045.1 GCA_027485795.1 Oxalobacteraceae bacterium | reverse complement strand
TTTTCATTTCAGGAGCGGAGAGAGCCAACAGTTTGGCTCTCGACGGGGATCGAAGGGATTCGCTTGCAAGCGAATCCGCGGCCCGCAGCATGTGGGCGATCCCCGCCAGCCGCGCCAGCGTTTCCTTTTGCCGCCGCCCGGCGCCGTGCTGGTCAAACGGATGATCGGCCCGTTGCCGGGCACAGTTTTATGTGGTTCGATGCCGCGCTTGCAGCAACAAGCCAAGCAGCACGTGGTTGCCAGTCTTTCTGGCTAGCAGCGCCGCCCGGTCGAGCCCGGCGGTCGAGTAGCCCAAGCCATCTTTCAGCAAAAGTGCCAGCATTTCGGAGTTTTTGTCTTGCACCGCCGCCTCCAGCAAGGAGAGCTGATCTTCAAGGTCCGATCGTGCCCCGTGCTTGAGTAGTATCGGAATGGCTGCTTTCACGCGCAGATCAAGCGCTACCTTCAGAGCGGTGTTTCCATCTTGATCCGGCAGGTTAGGGTCTGCGCCTTCCTCCAGCAGGTCGGCTACCAGCTCGATATCGCCGGCATCAATTGCCTCGGTCAAAGGCAACATACCAGTGGTTGACCGGGCGTTCAAAAGCTCCGCGTGCGATGCAACCAGATTCATGACTGCATCCGCGTCGCCATGCATGATCCGAGCCGACAGAAACTCGCGCATGGATACATCCGGAATCAAGGCGCGCTCTTCGGGCCTCGCTCTCTTTACATGGGTATCGAATCGCTGCAGGTCTTTCTCGGTCCCTTTCAAACAAGCGAGAGAGGTGTGATCATTGAGGGAGCTGACCGAACGGGGCGCGTGCCAGACGAGTGGGGCTTGCAAATTGCCGCCCATCAGCGTCATGCACTCTGAGCGCCGCAATCCAGCGATGTAGAACAGTTTCAGTGGATCCACCGGCTGGTCGGCGCGGTCACACAAGTCGACGTAGCGAATCGCAGCACTTACCGAACTCCCCACTGCATCTAGACTAGTCGTTTTTTTGCTCGCGTAAAGCAATACGTAGGCGGACTTCCAAACAGGGTCGCTAGGCTCGATTTGCGAGCGAAGTGCGCCCGCTTCGCAACCGATTAAATGCACAAACAGCTTCGGCAATTGATTGTTAGTTGAACGGGCGTCGCTTTTACTGAGCAATTGAAGTAGGCGCTTTGTGAGGATAGCCTCCTTGCGCTTCTCTGAAAAAGTGATCGTATGCTGCAGAGATTCGTCACCGGGTAGCCCCTGCATGCTATTTTCACTATGTGCCACGACCATCACATGACGCGCGGTAGCGCATTGATCGGCCACTGTTCGCAAAGCAGTCCTCATATCAAGCTCGCTCAGTGACACAGCCGACTTTTGCATTTTCGTGCGGCTCAGCGCACTTCGAATCCAGTCCATGCTTAACGGATCAATGCCATCGCCAAACACCGTCACGAAAGCGGGCGTTGGCTGAAAGTGAAGGGGCTGGGTTTCCCGCGGGAGGTAATTTATTCGACCGTTCGCTTTCATCATGACCTTTCCGGACATTCTACGAATGAAAAAGCATTCGCCTTTCCATTCGAATAGGTAGCCGGGGTCTGCATGCGGTTCGGTATATAGCGCAATGCACAGACAAATCTCCTAAGGCGTTATTTCATTTGCCATAACGCGACGGACCAGGTCGCGATCGGGAATGGGGTCATCATGCGAAGACAGTCCGACACATGGCTCTCCTGAGCGTTGAAGCATCCGCAGCTCGTTGCCGACAATTTCAGTCGTATGACGTTCGAGGCCATCTTTGCCGGTCCACTTGCGCGTCTGTAGATACCCCTCGATGTATATCAGGGCACCTTTTTTCAGATGCTGCCCAGCGATTTCCGCTAAACGCTTGTACAGCACCACGCGATGCCACTCGGTTGCATCACGCCGCGCGCCGGCGGATTTGTTTTTCCAATTCTCACTGGTCGCAACTGAAAGATGTGCCACGCACTCACCATTGTGCGTGGTTCGAACGTCAGGATGGTGTCCAAGATGGCCGATTAGCATGGCCTTGTTGAGGGTGCCTGTCATGATGATGAAGATGCTTCCTTGCACTGTTGGTTAGTGAAGTGTCTTGGCAATTTAGCCAGACGCGGTTGCTCTGTCGATCCGCCTATTGCACAAGGCGTCGAGCAATGAAGCCACCGATGGCGGTGATGCCGCTCAGCCCCTTGATTGAGAAGCTTCCCGCAAGTTCAGGCGGCGTGCCGTTATCGAGTGGACCAAAAAACCTTAGGCCCGCGTAACCGGATGCGTCACCATGGGTGATACCACCTATGGCGGTGTTGCTTGGCGTACCGAAGGGCAGCACATTGGCGCTGCCGACGGCAAGCTTGACGCTCGGCTCCACATTCGCCGGGAGTACTTCATCGATACGAACATTAAGAAGTCGCAGCGTGGCTTGCCGCGCGCTGAAATCAACGGTCACGGCCATATCAGCTGCGATGGGATACACCTCAGTTTGTCCATCCGGGCTGTACCAACCGCGCGCGTAGCCCCGGTAAGTGGCCGTGCCGCTGCTCGGCAAAGAGGCGGGGTCGGTCAGTAGGCCGAATGCGATAGTGCCGCGCCGCTCTTTGTTGTGCTCTGTGCCCCCGCCCCACTCTTGAATATTGATGGTGTCCTTGGTGACCCAACCCGCCACGTGAGCGTATTGGTAATTCCAGTTCCAGAGATCGCGGTAGCCTTTGAATCCTGCGAAAGGTATTTGATCCGGTGCCTGGGTCGCGCCATCTTCGTGCAAGCGGGTCGCATTGATCTGGTTCGGCTTCAAACCGCCACTTCGCCAGTCGCCGGCGAGAAAGCGAAGCCCATTATTCGCGGCAGTCACACAAATGCTATCGGTACTGTCGCAAGCTGGCGCGGGACGTTCGAAATAATGGTTGTTTGCGTAGTTGTTTTGTGTCCCGGTAAACGTCGACGCATTGTTATCCCAAAACGTATCGCCTTGCGGCGGCAGTGCCACCAGTGTTGACATGCCTTGTTCACCTAATTGAACTCGTCCACGTTTCAAGCTAAAGTTTTCAACGATACGCGGCCGCTCTGATCTGCCATTCCAAGATAGCTTGAGCTGTGACAACAATAAATCAACGGCGCGGACGTTGGCATCGGCGTCATGCAAAACACGCAGCTCGGCAAAGCCTTCATTGGTCGGTAATAAGCCGAAAGCTTCAGCTGTATTGGCATTATTCGGAAGCAGATCGGTGGTAGACAAGCTGATGGTTTGCAGGCCGTTTTTGCTGAGCTGTATGTCGCCTACCGACACGCCGAGTGCGGCACCGCTGCACGCGGATACACCTATTGGGCAGGGACTTTGGTCATTGCTATTGCCGCCCGAGTTCGTGCCGAGCGGCGGATTGCTTGCTACGCCACTGCTACCAGTAGTGCTTCCAGTGCCACTACTAGTACCCGTGCCAGTACCAGTACTGGTGCCAGTGCCAGTCCCGCTAACGCTCAAGGTGGCGACGCCGCTGCTACCAATCCCACTACCGCTCAAAGAGCCGCCGCTGACGCCGCTACCGTCACCACATGCTGCAAGCCCGACCACCAGTGCTGCAATTACACCAAGCCTCGCCATCAAATATCTCATCACTACTCCCTTGTCGTCATCGGAAATTGGCGCGTAACGGTGCTCGACCGCACGGCAGTGACGAACTTAGGGCAAGGCCTGATGGCCTTCTTGAGCACTGACAATTGATTAAAAATGTATACAGCGTGATAGCGAGCACGCTTACGCTGCAGCAAATCGGGCTTTGGAAGTGACCGTTGGACGAGGTCCACTAAGCGCCCGTTATAATTTGCCTTTCTTTTGAGACATCGCGTCCGCGCAGCTCGCACACCATGCAACAGCAACACAAAGAACAGGTCAGCTCGCTATTCGCCGAATCGGTTGCGCCATTGATCGTTGGCACGGATATCGTCATGCCTGTCATTACCCTTGAGCGCCCGCGAGATCCTACCCACGGTGATCTGGCCTGCAATTTGGCGATGCAGCTGGCTAAGCCACTCAAGCGCAATCCGCGCGAGTTGGCTCAGGTCATCGCTGACGCGGTGCTTGCCCATCCATCGCGCGTCGGTCTGATCGAGTCGATTGACATCGCTGGTCCCGGCTTCATCAATCTGCGTGTCGCTTTGGCGACGAAGCAGGCCGTTATCGGCCGCATCTTTACCGATATCCAGTGTTATGGCCGCAGCAGCCTGGCTGAGCCAAGTAAGGTATTGGTCGAATTCGTTTCGGCTAATCCAACCGGGCCGTTGCATGTTGGCCATGGACGACAAGGTGCTTTGGGTGACGCGATTTGCGCCTTGCTCGAGGCACAGGGTTATTCGGTTCAGCGCGAGTTCTATTACAACGACGCCGGTGTGCAAATCGCGACCCTCGCCACCTCTGTGCAAGCGCGCGCCATGGGCAGCAAGCCGGGCGACGCCGACTGGCCCGAGTCAGCCTACAACGGCGATTACATCGCTGATATTGCTGCTGATTTCATCGCTAAAAAAACGGTTGCAGCCGCCGATGGCGAGCCGGTCACTGCGAACGGTGATGTCAACGATATTGAATCGATTCGTCGCTTTGCCGTTGCTTACCTGCGGCATGAGCAGGATCTTGATCTGCAAGCATTCGGTGTGCGCTTCGATAACTACTACCTTGAATCATCGCTCTACAGCGATGGCAAGGTCGAGGCAGCGGTCAGCGCAATCAAAGCAGCTGGCAAGACCTACGAGCAAGAAGGCGCGCTGTGGCTCAAGAGCACAGAATACGGTGATGATAAAGACCGTGTGATGAGGAAATCCGATGGTACATATACCTACTTTGTGCCGGACGTGGCGTATCACGTCACCAAGTGGCAGCGTGGCTTTCATAAAGTGATCAATATTCAAGGCAGCGACCACCATGGCACGATTGCGCGGGTACGCGCTGGCTTGCAGGCGTTCGGCATCGGCATCCCTGAGGGCTACCCAGACTATGTGCTGCACAAGATGGTCACGGTGATGCGAAATGGTGAAGAAGTAAAAATCTCCAAGCGCGCGGGTTCTTATGTCACCTTGCGCGATCTGATCGAATGGTCAGCCGGCGACGCAATGGATGCTCACGGCCAGCGCGATCTCACGCGCGGTCGCGATGCGGTGCGGTTCTTTCTTATCTCGCGCAAAGCGGATACCGAGTTTGTTTTCGATGTCGACCTCGCACTGGCGCAGTCCGACGAAAACCCAGTGTATTACGTGCAGTATGCCCATGCACGTATCTGCTCTGTACTGGCGCAATGGGGTGGTGATGAAGCACTATTGCAGACGACGGATTTGTCCGGACTGAACTCGCCACGCGAGGCAAGCTTGTTGGCCAAACTGGCTGATTACCCAGAGGTCCTGAAAAAAGCCGCTGAGGAACTTGGTCCGCATCAGGTGGCGTTCTACTTGCGCGAGTTAGCTGGCGAGCTGCACAGCTATTACAACGCAGAGAGGGTCCTGGTCGATGACGCTTCACTCAAGCATGCGCGGCTTGCCCTGCTACTGGCTACGCGTCAGGTACTACGCAATGGCTTGGCGCTGATCGGCGTCTCTGCGCCAGCGAGAATGTAGGCATGAACGTTCAGCGCGGCGTCTATCGGCAGCAGGGCGGAACCACCGCCGGTCTGATCATTGGCCTCATCATCGGTCTGCTGATCGCAGTGGGTATTGCGATGACCATCATGAAAACGCCGCTGCCGTTTATCGACAAGATCGGTAAACCGTCTCAGTCGGCCGGCGATCTGGGTGACCCCAATAAGTCACTGCAGAGTAGCGCGCGTGAATCGCGCGATGCTGCAGCGAACACCGCCGCGGCTCCACCTGCCCCGCCACCGGATGCGGCGGTCGAGCCCAAGCGGCCAGCAACGCCGGCGGCAAGCGTTCGCCAGAATGAAAAGCCTGTGACAAGTCCTGCGCCAGTGGCAGAGCCTGCTCCCTTAGCAGGCAGCGGTGGCTTCACTTACTATCTGCAGGCGGGCGCGTTCCGCGAACGTCAAGATGCAGAGGCTACCAAGGCGCGACTGGCGCTGATGGGTGTGGCTGCTACCATTGCCGAGCGCAAATCGGACATGGGCACGCTGTATCGGGTTCGTGTCGGACCGTTCGACGATGTCGAGGGCATGAATCGGGCACGCGTGCGGATGTCCGACAATGGTGTCGACGCAGCCGTGGTTCGCGTCCCGAAATAAATCACACTTAAGGAAAGCCTCATGCGACTGTTGCACAGCTTGTTGTTGATCGCCAGCCTAGGCTTGGTGTCCGCCGGCGTTGCCGCTGCACCCAATGCACCGGTCGAGGGTGTCGAGTATCAGCGGCTGTCTCAGCCACAGCCGACGGATACCGGCAAAAAAGTCGAGGTGCTCGAGTTCTTTTGGTACAACTGCCCGCACTGTCATGCCTTCGAACCGCATCTCGCGGAATGGGCGAAAAAGCAGGGTGACCGCATCGTGCTCAAGCGCATTCCGGTTGGATTTCGCGAATCATTCGCACCGCAGCAGAAGCTCTACTTTGCACTGGAAGCCATGAATCGGCTTGACCTGCACGCCGTGGTGTTCGATGCAATTCACCAGCGGCGCATGAAACTTAACACCGAGCCCGAGATCATGGCTTTCATTGAGAAGCAAAGCATTGATTCGAAAAAATTTGGTGAGACGTTTAATTCCTTCAGTGTGCAAAGCAAAGTCGCCCGGGTGCGACAGTTACAGGAAGCATTCCGTATTGATGGTGTACCGACGGTCGCGATCGACGGTCAGTATGTGACCTCGCCATCGATTGTTGGTCAGAGTATGCGGGGCGCTCCGGAGGAAGTACTGAATGGTGCGACTTTGCTCGTGATGGACGCACTAGTCGCCAAGAAGAGGTAAGCGCCTATTTTTTCTTGTAGGTACGCACCAAGGCCCGAAGCATATCGAGGCCGATCTGCCGATGGTGCTCATCAAGTTGACTAAGTAGCGCCGTAGCCCGCTGATCCGTCATGCTGGTATCGGCGCCTCCGCCCTTGCGGGTATCGCCATTTCCGAAACGCAGCCAATCCGCTGGCACGTCCAGCCATCCCGCCAGCGCGCGCAGCTTTTCCTGCGTCGGAATGGATTCACCTTGCAGCCACTTGCGTGCAGCGTGCACGGTCACAGGGTGACCTTTGAAACGCTCATTGAATTCCCGCGCTAGCTGGGTTGGGCTATGCGGCGAGTACTCGGCGTTACGCAGCGCTTGTTGCAGCCTTTCGCTGAATGCCAAGCGTTCTTGTGATGAGTTCATGGGGCACAACTATTTTTCATGGCTCACACTATTCCATGTGGCCGTGTAATAGTCAGTCCTAATGATGGCGATTATTTGTTAACAAACAAAATTTGGTTGAATAAGAATTAATGGCTGATCTAGCCTCAAAGAGTATTTGAGAGGTTTTGTTGCGGCGCAAATCAAAATGCCTGGCTGAATTGCGACCAAATAGGCTGAGAAAAGCTATTAGGTGCGGCAGTTCAGGAGAACGCCGACAGGCTGAGCAAGGCGCTCTGCACTGAATCAGGCGTGGCGGTGACAGGACTTTTGCGGCGTCCTTATTGCAGTTTGACGAATCGAATAACACCGTCGTCGTCGTGCATGCGTCTTAATTCACCTGCAAACCACAAACGATGTAAATGCGCGAGTGCTTCGCCCATGGCGAAGGTGAGCTGATGCATGTCGAGGTCGCGCCTGAACATCAAAGGCACGATGTCGGCAGCAGAGCAGGGCTTGCTACAGGCGGCGCGAACCTCATCTAGCCTCTCGGCATGGTGTGCCTCCAATTGCCGCACGCGTTGCCGAATGCCGAGAAAGGGTTTGCCATGCGAAGGCAACACTAGTGTTTGCTCCGGCAAGGGGCTGAACCGCTGGAGTGAATCAAGAAACTGCCCCACAGCGTCGGATTCAGGCTCGATGGCGAATACCGAGGTATTGGTCGAGATTTTAGGCAGCAGCATGTCGCCGGAGATCAGCACGTTCAGCGACTCGCAATACAGCGCGGCATGCTCGGGCGAGTGTCCGGTACCGATAATTACGCGCCAGGTGTGCGCGCCAATGCGAATCGGCGCGCGTGAATCCAGTCGGATGAACTGCTCCGGTACCTTCGGCACCAAGGTCGGGTAATACTGCTTTCGGCCCTCCAGTTGCGCCAGCTTCTCGCTATCGAGCAGGCCATGGCGACGAAAATGCGGGATCATCGCGGGGCCGTCAGCGCCAGGAAGCCCGGCAGACATCATGCGCGCAAAGCCGTATTCGCCGACAGTCATCCACAACGGGACCTGCCAGCGTTCGCACAGCCAGGCCGCGAGGCCAACATGGTCAGGATGGCAATGGGTGACGATTACCCGGGTGATTGGACGGCCATCAAGCGACTCGGAGAACACCTGCTCCCAAGCCGCGCGCGTGGTATCGTTAGCAATTCCGCAATCAACGACTGCCCAACCATCCCCATCCTCCAGTAACCAGAGGTTGATATGGTTGAGCGCGAAAGGCAGGCCCATCCGTATCCAGCGCACGCCGGGTGCGACCTGCAGCGCCGCGCCAGTTGCTGGCAAGGTTTCCCCAAATGGGTAAGAGAGCTCGGATTCCAGTGGGTTCATGGCAGTGCTTTCGCCGCTGACGCGCAAGGGCTTGCAATGGATGCTGGCGCGCCTACAATAGCTGGCAATTGACGTTTACGTAAACGTCCATTCTACCCCCCAGCGCGCCTTGCCCGGCGCCTGCAATGCATCCCATGGCCATGGCGACTTACACCATCACAGAGCTAGCGCGCGAATTCGATATTACGCCGCGCACCATCCGCTTTTATGAGGATCAGGGACTGATCAGTCCAAAGCGCGAAGGCAGTGGTGGCCGGGTACGGGTTTATGGCGCGCGCGATCGCACACGCTTGAAGCTCACGTTGCGTGGCAAGCGACTAGGCCTGACGCTGTCGGAGATTAAGGATCTGGTGGATATGTATGACTCGCCAAAAGATTCATCGGCACAGCTAAAACATTTTCTGCTGGTGCTGTCGCGCCACCGCGAGATGCTAGAGCAGCAGCGCGAAGATCTGGAAGTAACTCTGTCCGAGATTGCGATGCATGAGGCGCAATGCCGCCGTCTGCTCGACGAAGGCCTACCCAAGCGCAAGAGCGCCAGCGTGCGGCGCGTCGCCTGAATCCGATTATTCTGCACCAAGGAATTCGCATGCTTAATTTGCCCGGCCTGAGCTTTGACCACGGCGACGATATCGCAGCACTACGTGACGCTATCCAACAATTCGCAGCAGCTGAAATAGCACCGCGCGCGGAAGCGATCGATCGCAGTGATCAGTTCCCCATGGACCTGTGGCGCAAGATGGGTGATCTTGGCCTGCTCGGTATTACCGCAGACGAGGCCTACGGCGGTAGCGCGATGGGCTACCTTGCGCACATTATCGCGATGGAGGAAATTTCACGCGCTTCAGCATCGGTCGGACTCTCCTACGGCGCACATTCCAACTTGTGCGTGAATCAGATCCGTCGCAACGGCAGTGATGAGCAAAAAGCAAAGTATTTGCCGAAGCTGATCTCGGGTGAGCATATCGGTGCATTAGCAATGTCGGAGCCGAATGCAGGTTCTGACGTGGTCGGCATGCGTTTACGCGCTGATTTCAAGCGCGACCATTGGGTACTCAACGGCAGCAAGATGTGGATCACTAATGGCCCAGATGCCGATGTCATGGTGGTGTACGCAAAAAATGATCTTGAGGCGGGCCCACGAGGGATCACCGCATTTCTGATCGAGAAAAACTTCAAAGGTTTTTCCGTGGCACAAAAGCTGGACAAGCTCGGCATGCGTGGCTCACACACAGGAGAGCTGGTATTCCAGGAGTGCGAGGTGCCTGCAGAAAATGTACTGGGTGGTCTCGGTCGCGGCGTGAATGTATTGATGTCCGGTTTGGATTACGAGCGTGCGGTGCTGTCTGGCGGCCCACTCGGCATCATGCAGGCCTGCATGGACGTGGTGGTGCCCTATGTGCACGATCGCAAGCAATTCGGCCAGCCGATTGGCGAGTTTCAGCTCATGCAGGGCAAGCTGGCGGATATGTACTCAACAATGATGGCGTGCAAGGCCTATGTTTATGCCGTCGGTCAGGCATGTGACCGTGCCAGCACGCCGGAGCAAGTGCGCGCATTGCGTAAAGACGCTGCGGGCGCAATTTTGTATTCCGCTGAAAAGGCGACTTGGATGGCCGGCGAGGCGATCCAGGCGTTGGGAGGAAACGGCTACATCAACGAATACCCGACCGGCCGTCTATGGCGTGACGCCAAGCTGTATGAAATTGGCGCGGGTACCAGCGAGATCCGGCGCATGCTAATTGGCCGCGAATTATTCGCCGAGACTGCCTGAAAGGATAGCGCCGCACATGCAACACTTCCCCAAGCTGTTGTCATCGCAGATTGCGTTTGATATTGCGCGCGTCATTATTGATGGCTTTGACAAGCACTATCGCCTGTTCCGCGAAACGAGCCAGGCTGCGCGTCGCCACTTCGAACAATCGACTTGGAAAATAGCGCAGGCCGAGGCGCGTGAGCGAATCGCGTTTTATGATCGCCGTGTACAAGAGTGCGTACAAATGCTGGAGGATGAGTACGCGCAAGAGGATCTGACTGATACCGTTTGGCGCGAGGTGAAGCTGCACTACATCGGCATGCTGACCGAGCATCGGCAACCTGAGCTGGCGGAGACTTTTTTCAACTCGGTATGTTGCAGCATTCTGCACCGCACGTACTTCAACAACGACTTCATCTTCGTCTGGCCAACCATTTCGACAGAGTACATCGAGCCACGCGAGAGCGTCCCGGCCTATCGTGTCTACTACCCTGCCAAAGACGGCATGCGCAATGCGCTGCGACGCATGGTGACCAATTTTCAGTTCACCGGCGAGTTTGCTGATCTTGAGCATGACCTCACCATGGTTGAGGCGCGATTGAATGCCTTGCCAGGTAATGAAAAGCAGGAAGCGAATTACCAGTTGCAGGTATTGTCGTCACCCTTCTTGCGTAATAAGGGCGCCTACTTGGTAGGAAAGTTAGTCAATGGCAGTCACAGTTACGGATTTGTGATTCCGGTGCTGCACAATCGGCGCGGCGCATTATTCATAGATGCCCTGCTGACCGATCCGAGTCAGATCACCTTGCTGTTTTCTTTTACGCGCGCCTACTTCATGGTCGACATGGAAGTGCCGTCGGCTTATGTGAATTTCTTGCACAACATCATGCCCAGCAAGCCGCGCGGCGAGATTTATACGATTCTCGGTTTGCAGAAGCAGGGCAAGGCAGCGTTCTACCGTGACTTCTTGCATCACCTCGCACACTCGTCGGACAACTTTGCCATCGCACCCGGTATCCGCGGGCTGGTGATGGTGGTATTCGCGCTGCCGTCATTTCCGTATGTATTCAAAGTGATCAAGGATCATTTCCCGGCGCCTAAAGAAACCACGCGCGAGCTAGTCAAGGAGAAATACCTGCTCGTCAAATACCACGACCGTGTTGGCCGCATGGCAGATACGCTGGAGTATTCGAACGTAGCTTTTCCGCGCGCTCGCTTCCCGGACGAGTTGCTCGACGAGTTGAAGGACGTGGCGCCATCGCTGATCGAAGAAGAAAATGATCAGGTGATCGTTCGCCATCTTTACATCGAGCGCCGCATGACGCCGCTGAATATCTGGCTGACGGAAGCCGAAGCTGCCGGTGATGACGCAAAAATGGAGCATGGTGTGCGCGAGTACGGCAACGCCATCAAAGATCTGGTGGCTGCGAATATCTTCCCTGGCGACATGCTCTATAAAAATTTTGGCGTTACCCGCCAAGGTCGCGTCGTGTTTTATGACTATGACGAGATTGAGTACATCACGGATTGCAATTTCCGAGATATCCCGGCCCCGCGCAACGAGGAAGATGAAATGGCGAGCGAGCCCTGGTACTCAGTGGCGAAGAATGATGTGTTCCCTGAGCAGTTTAGTGTTTTCCTGCTCGGTAATCCCAAAGTGCGCCATTACTTCATGAAGTACCACGCCGATTTATTGAGCGCTGACTATTGGCGGCAAAAGAAAACGCGCATCCTGGAGGGGCAGGTCGAGGATGTCTTCCCCTACCCGCAAGAGATTCGATTTATTCATCAGCAAGGCGCGGGTGCGCCAGCCGCCAACCCGGCTTGATCACAGGAGATAGCCATGCAGGATCCGATCGTTATTGTCGGTGCAGCACGCACGCCGATGGGTGCGTTTCAAGGTGACTTTGCCGGGCTCGCCGCGGCTGATCTGGGCGCGGTGGCGATTCGCGCCGCTCTCGAACGCAGCGGCGTTAAAGCGGATGTGGTGGATGAAGTTATATTCGGCAACTGCCTGATGGCCGGGCAGGGGCAAGCACCCGCGCGTCAAGCGGCGATCAAAGCCGGGGTTCCGGTGTCGGCAGGCGCTGTTACGCTGTCGAAGATGTGCGGCTCGGCGATGCAGGCCACGATCTACGGAGTTGATTCCCTGATCGCGGGCACCAATACCGTGGTGGTTGCCGGCGGCATGGAGTCGATGACCAATGCACCCTATTTGATTCCGAAAGCGCGCGGTGGTTACCGCATCGGGCACGGGATGATTTACGACCACATGATGTTGGATGGCTTGGAAGATGCCTACGAGCGTGGCCGATCCATGGGCACCTATGCTGAAGATTGCGCGGCCAAGTATCAGTTCACGCGCGAGCAACAAGATGCTTACGCCATCGCTTCGGTACATCGTGCGCAAGCCGCTGCAGCGGCGGGGTCGTTTGACTGGGAGATCGCGCCAGTCACTGTCTCTGGCAAGGGCGGTGAGGTCATCATCACGAAAGATGAAGGACCACTGAAAGCTAAGCCAGAAAAAATCGTTGCGCTGAAACCCGCATTCAAAAAAGACGGCACGATCACAGCGGCGTCTTCATCATCGATTAACGATGGCGCTGCTGCACTGGTACTGATGCGGGAATCCGCGGCTAAGCAAATGGGTGTGTCACCGATTGCGCGCATCGTCGCGCACAGTCGTCACTCGCAGGAGCCGAGTTGGTTTACCACGGCGCCGGTCGGCGCTATCCAAAAAATTTATGACAAAACTGGCTGGTCGACGAGTAATGTTGACCTGTTCGAAGTGAACGAGGCTTTCGCCGCAGTTGCTATGGCGGCCATGCATGATCATGGCATTGCACACGAGAAGATCAATATTCACGGTGGTGCTTGTGCCTTAGGCCATCCGATTGGTGCGTCCGGCGCACGCATCATTGTCACCTTGCTAGGGGCTTTGAAGAAGACGGGCGGCAAGCGCGGTATTGCGTCACTGTGTATTGGTGGCGGTGAAGCGACCGCGATCGCGCTGGAGATTTTCTGATGGCGCGTACCGCACTCGTGATCGGGGCATCGCGCGGCATAGGCCGAGAGTTTGTTCGTCAATTGGTTGCCGACGGCTGGAAGGTATTCGCGACCGCGCGCGATGAAACGTCGCTGGCGATGCTGACCGACGAGGGTGCGCATGCAATCAAGATCGACGTCACGAAGCCCGAATCGTTAGCCGAATTACCTTGGCTCCTCGATGGCGAAAGGATTGATCTCGCGCTCTACGTGGCAGGTGTGTTGCCCAACTGGGACGGTGCGGCTGAATCACCGACCCTAGCCGATTTTGATGCGGCGATGCATGCGAATGTATTGGGTGCGATGCAGGCGCTGCCCTTGCTTGCGCCGTTTGTGGCTGATGCGAAGGGCCGCTTTGTTTTTATCACCAGCGTGTTGGGTAGCATCGCCGAGGCGAATGGCAGTACTGCTTGGATTTATCGCGCATCGAAAGCAGCGCTGAACATGGCTGTGTATTCCGCGCGGGGTGACTATACCGATCTCACGCTGGCAGTGATTCATCCAGGCTGGGTGCAGACGGAAATGGGTGGCCCGGGTGCGACAGTGGCAGTGCGGGATAGCGTATCCGGCATGCGCAAGGTGATCGATACCTTGAAGCCGTCCGACTCAGGGGCGTTTTTGAGTTACGACGGAAGAAAAATTGCGTGGTGATTAAATCAATAATGCCGGGATCCATGGACTTGATACCTACCGAATTCGTTGCATGATCCTTTCCGATCAACACCAAATGATTCGCGACGCGCTGCGGGAATTCTCGCAGCAGCAATTGCTGCCGAACACTGCGACATGGGATCGTGAGCGCCAGTTCCCGCGCAAAGCATTGGTACAACTCGCGCAACTCGGGGCATTCGGTGTTGCCGTGCCTGAGGAGCATGGTGGCGCCGGTTTGGATTATCTGGCGCTAGCGATCGTGATAGAAGAGATCGCGGCGGGCGATGGCGGTACCTCGACCATCATCTCGGTGAATAATTGCCCGGTCTGCAGCATCGGCATGGCTTACGCGAACGATGCACAAAAAACGCAATGGCTGCAGCCGCTGGCGCGTGGCGACATGCTAGGCGCATTCGCACTGACTGAACCTCACGCGGGTAGTGATGCCTCAGCGCTTCGTACTACGGCGCGTCGCGATGGTGATCATTATGTGCTGAATGGTGTAAAGCAATTCATCACCAGTGGAAAAAATGCCGATGTATGCATCGTGATGGCGGTAACGGATAAAGCCGCCGGCAAGCGCGGCATCAGCGCGTTCTGGGTGCCTACCAACACGCCGGGCTATATCGTTGCGCGTGTTGAAGATAAGCTGGGTCAGCACTCCTCGGACACCGCACAAATTATGTTTGAGGACTGCCGCATTCCGGCAGCCAACCGGATTGGCGATGAAGGCATGGGCTACAAGATTGCATTATCCGGTCTGGAAGGCGGCCGAATTGGTATTGCCGCACAAGCGCTGGGGATGGCGCGCGCTGCGTTTGACGCCGCGCTTGCGTACGCCAAAGACAGGGAAAGTTTCGATCAGCCGATTTTCGAGCACCAAGCGGTGCAATTCAAGCTGGCTGATATGGCAACGCAGATCGAGGCTGCACGTCAATTGATATGGCATGCCGCCACCATGAAAGATGCAGGCCTGCCGTGCTTGAAAGAAGCGGCCATGGCCAAATTGTTTGCTAGCGAGATCGCGGAGAAAGTTTGCAGCGATGCGATACAGATCCACGGTGGCTACGGCTACTTGGCAGATTTTCCGGTAGAGCGTATCTACCGAGACGTACGCGTATGTCAGATTTATGAGGGCACTAGCGATATCCAGAAAATATTGATTGGCCGAGCATTGGCATGAGAACCGGAGCATCACATCGCTGAATTCAACATCTGTAATCGCCCGTTCACTAAGCGCACCCTACATGTGCCCAGCAAAGAAAACTAAACAGATCAACGCACTTACGAAGACACTGGCTCGACGCCCGATAGATACGCTATGAATAGCAACGATACGCCTTGCCCCTGCGGCGGCAAACAAATCCATACCTGCTGCGGGCCTTTCCTCGCCGGCACCGCTGTCGCGGATACCGTTGAAAAATTAATGCGGTCCCGCTATAGCGCCTATGTGACCGGCGCCGAAGACTATTTGAAAGCGACCTGGCACCCGTCGACACGTCCGCAAGACACAATCACCGACCCAAGCATGAAGTGGCTTGGGCTCGAGGTGAAATCAGTGACGCAAGACGCTGATCAGGGAACGGTGAGTTTTGTGGCGCGCTGCCGTGTTGCCGGCAAAGGACATCGTTTGCAAGAGACCAGTCGCTTCGTGCGAGAAGACGGACTCTGGTTTTATGTCGATGGCGAATTTGAAAAACCACCGGTTGAGAAACCGTAAACGGAGACAGCCCAGATGCCGGTGATTGAATCCAAGCTGAATACCCGCTCGGCGGAGTTCATGGCTAACGCCGCCGCCATGCAGGCATTGGTGGATGATTTGCGTGCGCATTGTGAGCGCATCGCCTTGGGTGGTGATGACGCGGCGCGCGCCAAGCATGTGGCGCGCGGCAAGCTACTTCCGAGAGAGCGAGTAAATCAGCTTCTCGACCCTGGCACACCATTTCTCGAGTTTTCACAATTCGCAGCCTTCGAGATGTACGACAACGCTGCCCCTGCGGCTGGCGTGATCACCGGCATTGGTCGAATCAAGGGGCAGGAATGTGTCATTGTCTGTAACGACGCCACGGTGAAAGGCGGCACCTATTACCCGATGTCAGTGAAGAAGCACCTGCGTGCGCAGGAGATCGCCGAGCAAAATCATTTGCCCTGTGTTTATCTGGTGGATTCTGGCGGTGCGAATTTGCCGAATCAGGATGATGTATTTGCCGACCGAGATCATTTCGGTCGTATTTTTTTCAATCAAGCGACGATGTCTGCCCAAGGAATACCGCAGATCGCTGTTGTGATGGGGTCGTGTACCGCAGGAGGCGCTTATGTACCTGCGATGAGTGATGAATCCATCATCGTCAAGAATCAGGGCACGATATTTCTTGGTGGTCCGCCGCTGGTGAAAGCGGCGACGGGTGAGGTGGTGAGTGCTGAGGACCTGGGCGGTGGTGATGTACACACGCGGCTATCAGGTGTCGTTGATCACTTGGCACAAGACGATACGCACGCGCTGGTAATTGCCCGCAGCATCGTTGGCAACTTGAATCGGCGTAAACCCCAGCCGCTGGTGCTGCGAGAGCCGATCGCGCCGAACTATAGCGAGAGCGACATCTATGGTGTCATTCCAACCGATACACGCAAGCCATTTGATGTTCGCGAGGTGATTGCACGTATTGTCGATGGCAGCGAGTTCGATGAATTCAAGGCACGCTTTGGTAGCACCCTGGTATGCGGTTTTGCACACTTGCATGGCATGCCAGTTGGCATCGTCGCCAACAACGGCATCTTATTCTCGGAGTCGGCGCTGAAAGGCGCGCACTTCATAGAGCTGTGCTGTCAGCGAAAAATCCCGCTGGTGTTTTTGCAGAACATCACGGGCTTCATGGTTGGACGCAAATACGAGAACGAAGGTATTGCGCGGCATGGCGCGAAGATGGTGACCGCAGTCGCGACAGCGCAGGTGCCGAAATTCACCGTGATTATCGGCGGCAGCTTTGGTGCTGGCAATTACGGCATGTGCGGCCGTGCGTTTGGGCCGCGCATGCTTTGGATGTGGCCGAATGCGCGTATCTCGGTGATGGGCGGCGAGCAGGCTGCTTCGGTGCTTGCGACCGTCAAGCGTGACGGCATCGAGGCCAAGGGCGGTAGCTGGAGTGCGCTAGAAGAGGAGCAGTTCAAGGCGCCTATTCGTGAGCAATACGAGCATCAAGGCCATCCTTACTACGCCAGCGCACGACTTTGGGATGACGGCGTGATCGACCCCGCTGATACGCGCACGGTACTGGCGCTTGGTTTGTCGGCAACGCTCAATGCGCCAATACCCGAAACCAAGTTTGGCTTGTTCAGGATGTAAATCGCGAAGCAATGAACCAGATAGCACACGCCGATTGGGTAGCCCGCAGTCTCGCCAGCGTCTGGCACCCGTGTACACAGATGCAGCATCACGAGACGCTGCCGCTCATGGCGATTAGTCATGGTAAAGGTGCATGGCTGTACGACTACGAAGGGCGCCGCTATCTGGATGCGGTGAGCTCGTGGTGGGTTAACTTGTTTGGTCATGCGAACCCTCGCATTAATACAGCCCTCAACGATCAGCTAGAAAAACTCGAGCATGCGATGCTGGCGGGTTTCACGCATGCGCCGGTGGTGCAGTTGTCGGAGCGACTCGCTGCAAAAACCAATCACGCGCTCGGGCATTGTTTCTTTGCTTCTGATGGCGCGTCGGCCGTAGAGATTGCGTTGAAGATGAGCTTTCATGCCTGGCGCAATGCGGGGCATCCGCAAAAACAGGAATTCGTTTGTCTCACTGGAAGCTACCACGGTGAAACTGTTGGCGCACTCGGCGTGACCGATGTGCCGCTTTTCACGGAAGCTTATGGTGGCATGTACCGCCGCGCTCATGTGGTGGCATCACCCGCTACCTTTGGTGAGCTTGCCGCGTTGTCGCAGATGCGTTCACTGTTGGATCGTCGCGCTGGGCAGATCGCTGCAGTCATTGTTGAGCCTCTGGTGCAATGCGCTGGCGGCATGGCGATGTACGACGCTCGGTATTTAACCCAGTTGCGTGACCTGTGCGATCAGTTCTCGGTGCACTTGATTGCAGATGAAATTGCGGTTGGATGCGGCCGCACGGGAAGTTTTTTTGCGTGCGAGCAGGCGGCGATCTGGCCTGACTTCATGTGCTTATCGAAAGGCATCAGCGGCGGCTATTTGCCACTGTCATTAGTGATGACCACGGATGATATCTATCAGGCTTTCTATCACCCAGACATTGGTCGCGCATTCCTGCATTCGCATTCTTATACGGGCAATCCATTAGCGTGCCGGGCCGCATTGGCGACGCTGGATATTTTTGATGAAGATGATGTGCTGCTGAAAAACCGTGAGCGCGCAAATAAGTTAGGCGCGGCGCTGGCGAAAGTGGCGGTACATCCGAACGTCAGCAATGCTCGGCAGACCGGCATGATTTGCGCGTTTGATGTCATGCCGGAAGTAGTCGACGGTTTCTCGCGACGATTTTTTGCAGAAGCTTTGCAGCAAGGCGTGCTGCTCAGGCCTATCGGCACCACCGTGTACTGGATGCCGCCGTATGTGGTCTCGGATGAGGAGATTGCGTTACTGGGTGACGTGTCGCTAGCGGTTTTGGACAAAGTTGCTGGATCCCGGCCTGCGCCGGGATGACCTAGCGAAGGGTGGTGTGTGGCATGCCGTGCCGTGGTTCGTTCAGCACTGCAAGTGACCGTGGTTTTTATTAGGCGTTGCTCGAATTGGGATAGCTCATCGACGATCGCGGAATGATGAGTCGTCATCCCGGCGTAGGCCGGGATCCAGCGACTCTGAAAAAGAAAGAAATAACCGGGGCAGTATGCATGTTTAAAAAAATTCTGATTGCTAACCGCGGTGAGATCGCCTGCCGTGTCGCTGCCACCGCGCGGCGCCTCGGAATTCGCACCGTCGCGGTGTACTCACAAGCAGATGCGCAGTCTCAGCATGTAGCGATGTGCGATGAAAGCGTCCTGATTGGTCCTGCGCCTGCTAAAGAAAGTTATCTAAGAATTGATCGCATCATTGCCGCTGCGCGAGACACCGGTACTGAAGCAATACATCCAGGCTATGGATTTTTGTCGGAGAACGAAGAATTCGCGGCGGCCTGTGAAACAAATGGCATGGTCTTCATCGGACCGCCAGCCTCTGCAATTCGTGCGATGGGCTCAAAGTCAGCGGCCAAGGCGCTGATGGAACAGGCGAACGTACCCTTGGTGCCGGGTTATCACGGCGAGCGCCAAGAAGCTGATTTTCTGCGCGAGCAAGCCGATGCAATTGGCTACCCGGTATTGCTGAAAGCCAGCGCAGGTGGTGGTGGCAAGGGTATGCGTATCGTCGAGCGTAGCGAAGACTTTGCAGCGGCGCTGGCATCTTGCCAGCGCGAGGCGATCAACAGCTTTGGCGACGACCGGGTCTTGGTCGAAAAATATTTGCAGCGGCCACGACATATCGAGATTCAAGTATTCGCGGATACCCAAGGCAATTGCGTTTACCTGTTCGAACGCGACTGCTCTGTACAGCGCCGGCACCAAAAAGTGCTGGAAGAAGCACCCGCGCCGGGAATGACAGAGGAGCGACGGCAAGCGATGGGTGAGGCGGCGGTGAATGCGGCGCGCGCGGTGGACTATGTCGGTGCGGGTACGGTTGAGTTCATCGCAAATCAGGACGGTAGTTTCTATTTCATGGAAATGAACACCCGGCTGCAGGTCGAGCATCCGGTCACCGAGCTGATCACCGGCACCGATCTGGTGGAATGGCAGTTGCGCGTTGCGGCAGGCGAACCACTACCCATGCAGCAGCAGGACTTGCGAATAGATGGACACGCCATCGAAGCGCGCATCTATGCCGAGAACCCTGAGAAAGGTTTTTTGCCCTCGACCGGTTCTTTGCTTCATCTTCGTTTACCTGATGCAGTGGCGTTCGCGCACGGCGAAGTACGGATTGATGCGGCCGTTCGACAAGGCGATGCAATCACGCCGCATTACGATCCAATGATCGCGAAACTGATTGTGCATGGTGATGATCGTGCACAGGCGCTGGCGCGTATGCGGCAGTCGCTGCAAGCGATGGAGATCGTCGGGCCGGCGACCAATGTCGCATTTCTTGAGCGGCTCATTACGACCCCTGCTTTCACCGATGCCGAGCTCGATACCGGTCTGATCGAGCGTCACCATGCTTTACTGTTTCCACCCACTGAGCCAGTACCCGTCGAGACGGTCGCGTTATGGCTGGCTAAGTTAGCGATGCCGGACACCACGAGCCACGACCCATGGGATTCACCTCAGGGTTGGCGTTTGAATGGCAACTACCATCGTCAGCTTCGCTTCGATTGCGATGATCAAGCATTCGAGGTGGTGCTCGACTATCGACGTGATGGCTGGCGTATGGCCTACCAGTCTCAAGAAACAATCTTGACCCGCATCGCGATTGACCAGACCTCGGTATCGTTGTCGATAGAAGGCCGGCGTATATCGGGTCGGGTTGTACGGGTTGATGACCGTTTCCATGTGTTCTGGCAAGGTCAGCATCGCATCCTCTCATGGAGCGACCCGATGGCGCATGCCGGCGAGCATGAGTCCGAAGGCGGCCGCTTGACGGCGCCGATGCCCGGCAAGATCGTTCAACTCATGGTTGCAGAAGGTGCTAGCGTAGAAAAAGGTACGCCGCTATTGATCATGGAAGCAATGAAAATGGAACACACCATCAGCGCGCCTGCGAAGGGCAAGGTTGAAGCCTTGAACTACGCCGTCGGCGATCAAGTCGCCGAAGGTGCGCAGTTATTGTCATTTACACCGGAGGCGAGCTGACATGCGTTTCCCTGACAAGGTCAAGCTGGTTGAGGTTGGCCCTCGCGACGGACTACAAAACGAAAAGCAGACCATCCCGGTGGAGGTCAAGCTAGCGCTGGTGAATCGTTTGTCCGAAGCAGGTTTTCCGAATATCGAAGCGGCGTCATTCGTTTCGCCCAAGTGGGTGCCGCAAATGGCCACATCCACAGAATTGATGGCGAGTATCCAGCGTCGTCCAGGGACGCTCTACTCAGCCTTGGTGCCGAACATGAAAGGATTCGAGGCGGCGCTCGCAGCGCGTGCGGATGAGGTCGTGATTTTCGGCGCAGCGTCCGAGGCGTTCTCACAAAAAAATATCAATTGCTCGATTGCTGAGTCGATTGAGCGGTTTCGCGAGGTTGCGATTGCTGCCAAAGCCAACGGCTTAAGGCTGCGCGGTAGTATTAGCTGTGCGCTGGGGTGTCCTTATCAGGGCGAGGTACAGCCGGAAGCGGTTGCCGATGTGGCGCGTCGAATGCGCGATCTCGGTTGCGATGAGATTGATATCGCCGACACCATTGGTGTCGGTACCGCTTTCAAGGTGCAACAGGTGTTTGAACATGTGGCAACGGTGTTTCCACTTGAGCGGCTGGCGGGTCATTTTCATGACACGTACGGGCAAGCCCTGGCAAATATCTATGCCGCATTGAGTAGCGGCGTTGCAATTTTTCATGCCTCGGTTGCGGGGCTTGGCGGATGTCCGTATGCAAAAGGCGCAACAGGCAATGTGGCAACCGAAGACGTGTTGTATCTTCTCGATGGTTTAGGCATTTCTACCGGAGTCGATCTCAATGCGGTTGTCGATGCAGGACAATTTATTTCACAACAACTGGGGCGGCCATCGGCCAGTCGTGCAGGTAATGCCATCGCTGCGCGTCGTTCACCGGAGCACACCGCATGAAAGACACACTCAAGCCCGGTATCCGCTTCGAATGGCAGACATCGGTCCCGCCGCGCTCCGTCGTGCCTTCGTTGTACGGCGAGCATATCGAGTTCGCACGCGACATGCCGGAGGTGCTGGCGACCGGCTACATGGTGGGGTTGATGGAGCTTGCTTGCACGCGCGCGATTATTCCGTACTTGGATTGGCCCGCCGAACAGAGTCTTGGAACGCATGTGAGTTTCTCGCATCTTGCAGCAACACCGCCGGGCATGACGCTCACGATTCGTGGCGAACTTATTGCAGTCGAAGGACGCCGGGTACGCTTTCAGGTCGAAGCGTGGGATGGTCACGACAAGATCAGCGAGGGCGAGCATGAGCGCGCGATTGTCATCGCAGAAAGATTCAACGCCAAGCTCGACGAGAAAAAGCAGCGCGCGAAGAAATAAGCCAGTGACAGAGATTCGCCCACCGTTCGATCCGCGGACACATAGCGGCCCATTGCCGACGCCATGTATCGGTGTTTGCCTGATGCATGCGCAAACCGGGCTATGTACCGGGTGCCTGCGCACGATTGATGAGATTATCGACTGGGGCGTCGCCCCTGAAGAGCGCAAACGACAAATCTGGATCGCGCTGGAAGCGCGACGGACCCAAGGCTAGTTTTTTATGCACGCTCAAGCGGTGTATCGGCCGCAGCGCGACATCACTGGCCCGGCATTTAGCGCGTGGTTCAAGCTATTGGCGACATTGTTCAGCTTGGCGTTGATCGGCTACGTGATCAGTTTCATGCTGCGCCACCCAAGCTTGCCTGACGGCGCCCAATTGTTTTTATGGGCGGCGATTGCGGTGATTTTGCTCTATTGGCGAGATTTTTTACGTGCGACGCTCACCATTAATGCCGCCGGAATTCGGCAGACTGGATGGCTCGTGCAGCAAGTCAGTTGGGATGATGTGCGCGGTGCCAAGCTGATCGGTCTCGCGCGTTTAGGCTGGCTGCTGCCACCCCGATTGGCGGTACGTACGGGGACCGGATTTCATACCTTTAACTGCGGCTCGCCCGACTTATTCAGTGAGTTACAGCGAATCTCGCTTGCATACCAATTAAAAACATGAAGCTGCCACCGTCAATGCATATCCTGGAGCGTGGCTGGCTCTCATCGAACAACGTGCTGTTTACGGGCAACCAGCGTGCCGTGATCGTTGACACGGGTTACTGCGCCCACCAACAGCAAACCTTGTCGCTGGTACAGCATGTATTGAAAGATCGACCTTTAGATGCGATCTACAACACCCATCTGCACTCCGATCATTGCGGCGGCAATCGTATTTTGCAGCAGCACTATCTATCACTGAAGACCTACGTACCTGCAGCCGAGTTTGCCCGAGTCAACAACTGGTCGCGTATGAAACCGACGTTCAGCGCGACGGGTCAGCGTTGTGATGAGTTTCGTGCCGATGCGGTCGTGCATCCCGACGATGTGATCGAGTTGGGTGACATGGAATGGAAGGCGCTCTATGCGCCCGGCCATCATCCGTACTCTTATATCCTGTTTAATCAAGCGCACGGCATTTTGATCTCGGCCGATGCCTTGTGGGAAAAGGGTTTTGGTGTGGTGTTTCCTGCACTCGACGGTTATGGGGGATTCAAGGAGGTCCGAGCGACGCTGGACCTGATTGATGATTTATCGCCCGCTATGGTGATTCCTGGCCATGGGCGGCCATTTACCGATGTAAAGGCAGCGCTGGCAGAGGCTTATTCTCGAATCGCCTACTTAGAAGAAGACCCCAAGCGCAATGCGCAGCACGGGATCAAGGTGCTGTTGAAGTTTTTGCTGATGGAGCGCCAACGCATCAAATTGACGGAGGTGCCAGAGTTACTTTCCAAGGTGCCGCTAGTCACCGCAGCCAATCGCAACTACCTGAACTACGGCACGATTCATCTCGCGCATTGGGTCATAACGCAACTGCGGCGTTCAGGCGCTGCGGCAATCGATAATGAATTTTTGGTCGATAGCGAACCCAATCGATGAGTGAGTCGCTGGCCACAATCGCCAAGTAAATCGACGCGAGAGGGCGCTCAGTCAGTCAGGAGTCAATACGAAGACTCAATCTCTTGCTAGCGAGCCAGAATAACTACTCTTTATACACCGACACGCGATTCACAAAATACTCGGTATCGCCGAAGCAACTGCTCGGCAAACCTTTGTGTTGATCGTAGCCTAGCACCACCTTGCGGCCAGCGTTGCGCTGTAATTCATCGACGATACGCTCATCACGCACCGAGAACTCGAATTTTTCCGGAATTGCTCCCGGCATGCTGGTGAGTAGCAACTCGCCTTCCCATGTTTTGCAAACCCAGCCTTTGCGCGAAAACTTTTGTAGCAGGCCAGCACGCTCACCAGACGAGTACGACCAATTCAGCGCCAGCCATACATACCCGGTAAAGCCAAGTAAGGCGACCAGAATCAAGGTGAGCAAAATAGTGAGTGGTTTCTTCATGGGTCAAGCAAATGATGACGAGGCCGCGCGCAGTTTAGCGCGGAAAAGCACTTGCCATGACGCGCTGACGCGCAGCAGCGTACTCCTGCTTGAGTCGGGCGACGACCTCGGCCACAGCGGGCACATCCTCCATCAAGCCAACCCCCTGTCCAGCACCCCAGATATCGCGCCATGCTTTTGCGCCGCTAGCGCTGGAAAAATTCATGGCAGTTTTATCGGCTTCCGGAAGATTGTCGGGATCGAGACCAGCATTGACGATGGATTTTTTGAGGTAGTTGCCGTGTACACCGGTGAATAAATTCGTGTACACAATATCTGCAGCGGTCGATTCAACGATCGCCTGTCGGTAATTCTCGCTCGTATTTGCTTCTTGTGTTGCAAGCCAGCGTGAGCCAATGTAAGCGAAGTCAGCGCCCATCGATTGCGCAGCCAAGATCGCATCACCACTGGCAATTGAACCTGAGAGTGCGATCGGACCGTCGAAAAATTTCCGTACCTCGCCTACTAGCGCAAATGGCGAGAGTCCGCCAGCATGACCACCGGCGCCCGAGGCCACCAGAATCAAGCCATCAACACCCGCCTCCAAAGCCTTGTGAGCATGGCGGATCGAGATGATGTCATGTAGCACAATGCCACCATACGAATGAATCGCGTCCAGCATTTCTTTGGGTGGCGCACGCAATGAAGAGATGATCACGGGAACGCGATGTTTGACGCAGACTTCAACATCATGCGCGAGCCGGTCATTCGACTGGTGCACGATCTGATTGACTGCAATCGGACCGATTACCGCATCGGGATGCGCAGCGCGATGTTCCGCTAAGGCTTGCTCGATGTCTTGTAACCACTGCTCAAGCATTTCTGCCGGTCGGGCATTGAGCGCTGGGAAAGAGCCAACAATACCTGCTTTACACTGGGCAATCACAAGCGCCGGGCAGCTGGCGATAAACAAGGGCGCCCCAATCACTGGCAAACTCAGATGTTGCAGGGCGGCGGGCAAGGCCATACATAGTCTCCTACATGGGGTTGTTTGCCCGATTATAGGTCACTGTGTTTTTTAACTGACCGACTGCTCAGTTCGTCTAGCCAGCGCATGAAATGCGCCATCCGCAAGGCCAACTCAGTTGGCGATTCCGGTTCGGGCAAGCCCAGCATGAAATGTTCGAAAAGCGAGCGTGTATCGTCATCCATCGCGCGCTGTACTGCATGCCAGACCGTTGCGCGACAGCCAGTGGCGGGCATACCGGGTTCGGTGCCGATGAAACGGTAGGGCATTTTATTGCGTTGCCATTCTTCGCGTGTCTGTTCAGCCGCTTGCTGCAATTTCAGCCAGTGTGCCGGCACCGTCAGATGCCATGCGTGAGCGGCCGGATACATCTCGTCGTTTTCACCTGGGCTAAGCCATCGGATATCCCACTCGTTGACCGTGCATTGCGTGGGCTCCAGCCGCAAGCCCGACCGCATGAAACGCTTCCCGGCTTCGACGCGCTTGCATGACTTGTCCGGTACCACCGACAGCACGGGCGAGATCCAGGCATGCCCGAGCGTCGCGCCGACGGTCGGGAAAATCTGGATCGTCCCGAAGCTGCCGCGCCGGGCCAGTACCTCGGCCGAATGGACAGGCATCGCACTGTCAGTCATGCTTGGCCGTCGTGAAAGCACCTGTTCTATCTCTTGCTGCAACAGTGCGCGCTGCCCAGGAGAAAGCGTCATCAGGTCGGCCATTGGTCCGAACAGCTTGTGAACTAGCAACAGCTCGAGCAAGTCGCGCAACAGGCTGGCGCCGAGCGCCCCGTTCTTCGTTTCGGTCAGCACCGCCAATGTATGAGATTCAACGATCAGCTGACCTGCCTGCCAGATCACATTGCTGGCAGGCGGCAGTGGATGGGCGGCCACGGTCATATCGGTTTTTACTGAGGTGCCTGTCGCAGACGCAAGCGCGTTTGCTGCATCGGTCAGCCCGGCCAGTGAGATGCCGCCGCACGCATGCCTGACGGCCAGCGTCGCCAGCAGGTCGCGTGTCTGCTGCGCCTGCGCTGGCGTCAACCGACATTCGGCAGGAAGTATGGTCTCGACACGCGAAGCGGTCTCTATCGCTTCATCGATTGCATGGTACAGGTCGTTCGTTAGCATCAGTGTGCGTTGCCGGCGGTGTGGCGGACCATTTGCGAAGCCATATTCAATGATCATGAAATCATCGATGACCGATTCGACCACGACATAATCAAATCGACTAGCTTTCAGCAATTGTTGCAACTGACTAATCTCGCTCGCAGTCAGTTCAGATAGATGCATCTGCAGCCGTCTCCGAAAGCAATCCAGGCTTTCGGCATCGTCTTGTAATTCGGGGCAGATCGAATTGAGCATGGCCTCCATTGTCTGCATCAAAAGCACCGGCGGCTTGTGCAGGCCGAGCGTTTCATCGGCCAGACTGGCATGAATCAGATGTCGTAGCGTCTGCGAGGTCTGCCACGCAGCGTCGAAATAATAGGTGGCTTTCGCATGCCGATGGGCGGTGCTTGCGAGTCGCGGGGACGAGCGCATCCTCGGCGCGCGCGCCATTCCCTGGCGCGGTTGCGCAATGTGAGCGCGCACCAAGATGGCGGAGTGGGGTTTGACCAATCCGAGCATGACATCTCCTCAGGTTTGAGAGCGCTTGGTTTCACGAGTGCCGATGGCGAGGACCAAGCCATCGGCGATAGGGCCGGGTCTTCAGTGACCGGCGTTGGCTGCAATGGATGGGAGCCAGCGCATGAATTGGTTCATCCGCACGGCAAGCTCGGTCGAAGATTCCGGGTCAGCCAGTCCGGCATTGAAGTAGGCGAACAGCGCGCGCGCATCATCATCCATACCTTTTTCAATCGCCAGTAGCACGCTCGCACGGCAACCCGTACTGTGCATGCCTGGTGTACTGCCGGTGAAGCGATAGGGTTTAGCTTGCGCTTTCCATTCGCCGGCCACTTCGGTGGCGGCTTGCTCAAGACGATCGCGGTGGACGGGCACCGTAATCTGCCAGGCGTGTTCGTCCGTGAAAAGTTTTGCGTTTTCATTCGCGTCGAGCCATCGGATCGGCCATTGCATCACTTGGCAGTCACTCGGCTCCAGCTGAAAGCCCGGATGCATGAAGCGTGTGCCTATGCCAATCGGGGGCTTAGCCTTGTCTGGCACCACAGATAGCAACGAGCCTATCCACGCGTGGCCGAGCGCGACGCCGATGGTCGGCAGCACTTGCACTTTGCCCATCGTGCCGGCATTAGCGAGTACGCGCGCCGCAGACTGTTGTAGCAGCACGCCAGGAGGCGCTGGCGGCGCAGACAGGATCTCGTTCATCGCTTTCTGTAGCCGGGTGCGATCGGCCGCGCACAGCCGTGACGGGTGTACGTTGTCACCAAACATCTTGCGCGCGACAAGTAGCTCGATCAGATCTCTCAGCACTTCGGTAAACAGCTTGCCATCGGTCTCATCGGCCAGCGCGCCGAAGGCCTTCAGGTCGATCAGTAGCGACTCGTTCTTCCAGTCCACCATACTGCCGCTTTGCTTGAGTTTCGCGGAATGCCCGACACGTGGCGCCGGTGAGAGTCCGATCGCCTCAGACAGTTGCCGCGCAATCTCTACCAGGTCCTTCATCGATCGCTCGCCGACGGGCCAGCTTAATGCAGCGTCTAGCAAGCACTGACGCGCGGCGCGCGCTTCGGCAGCGCCAGGCGGCTTGCCAGCCAGAGGGCGACGCGCGATTGAGGCGGCATGTTCGATCGCATCATCGAGCAGGTGATGCCAATCCGTCGGTAGTGTCGCGATATCCTGCGGCCCGCCGCTGACGAAGCCGAATTCATCATAGATGTCATGCTGCACCGCCGCCCGGTCACTGACACTGTCGTATCCGGCTGATTTCAGCGCGCGTGCCAGCGTCTTCAGTTCTTCCGGCTCCAGTCCGGACAGGTGCATGTTCAGCAGCAACTCGAAGTAGGCCTGACTCTCGCTGTCCATGTGGCCCTGCGGACAGGTGGCCGCTACCAGCGTATTGACCGAATCGATCATCAGCTTCTGATCGGACTTACCGAGTACCTGACCGGGTTGCTGATGCGCGTTCAGAACGGTGCGCAGCGTCAGCGCCGAATGTGATGAAGCGTCGAAATAGTAGGTTGCAACGATGGGCTGTGGCCAGCTCTTTGCGCCGTTTCCTGCGCGGCGCTGGCTCAGCGTCGGTTGGCGAACTAAACGGTTGCATACCACTCGCGCATGCGTAACGGTAGATGACCTGCCTGAAAAGCGAGCAGTTAATCCAAGCATGTTAAGTCTCCCTGTGTTGTTGGTCGAACGATTCACCGATATCGATGAACCGGATGCGGATACTGCACCCGGATGTTCAAGGGAGATCATTTGTGCGATTGACGCTCGTCAATCGTCGGCAAAACTTGGGGTGAGCAGAAAATACGCTATTGATAGCTACGGGCGTCTTCGATCACTTTGCCATCATTCGCCAAGCTACCGATGGCGTGAAGCTTCACATTGCCGCGCAGCTTGGTGACGTCACGAATTGAGGCAACGATGGCGTCGACCTCCGACAGTGAAGTATCTGGATGATCAACCTCACAGTGCAGCGTCATTTCGTCGTTGGCCATCTCGCCGGACACGATGAGTCGGGCTTTCCTGATGATCGGGTGACGCTTGGCGATATCCGCGATTTGCGAAGGATGCACGAACATCGCGCGCACTTTGGTGGTTTGATCGGCGCGGCCCATCCAACCTTTGATGCGGGTATTAGTGCGTCCGCAGGGCGATGCACCCGACAGCACAGCCGACATATCGCCGGTGGCGAAACGAATCAGTGGGTAATCTGGATTAAACGAAGTGATCACGATCTCGCCGACCTCGCCATCTGCGACCGGATCACCTGTACCCGGACGCACGATCTCGAGCAGTAATGTTTCGTCGAGCAGCATGCCCGGATTGAGTTTGCCGTCCGTGAGCGTTTCGTAGGCGATATTGCCGATATCCGCCGAGCCATAGGTTTGCAGCACGAAGGGTACGCCGTTGTCGTTCAGCCATTGCCGCAATGAAGGCGGTAGTGCTTCAGCGCCCACCAAGGCCATTTTTACCGATGAAATATCGGCACCCATCTCTTGTGCTTTTTCGATGATGATCTTCAGGAACGACGGTGTGCCAACGTAAACCTTGGGCTTGAGTAGTTCCATCGCCTGCACTTGCATTTCGGTCTGACCGATACCTGCAGGTATCACCGGACAGCCTAGATGCGCCGCGCCGCCCTCCACCATCAAGCCGGCAGGGGTGAAGTGATATGCGAAGCAGTTTTGAATCAGATCACCGCTCCGCACACCAAGAGCGTGCAAAGGGCGCGCATAGCGCCACCAGTCGCCACCGCGACCTTCGGGATCAAAAATCGGACCGGGCGACATGAAGATACGCGAGAGTTGTGCGGTTGGCGTGGTATTCAAGCCGCCGAATGGGGGCGCCGCATGCTGCAAATCCTTCAGCGACGATTTTCGGGTCACTGGTAATTGCGCCAGCGCGGCACGGCTACTGATATCGCCAGCCGTCACGCTGCGCAAAATGTCTGCCCAACCCGGTGCGTGCATGGCATGCGTGACCAACGCCGGCAATGCAGATAACAGTGCTTGCTCACGCGCGGAAGGGTCGCGCGACTCTAGTGAATCGTAAAGATCAGCCATGATGTCTCCAAGATGCGCGTCGGTGCTACCGCGCGGGTGATTTGCAAGTATGAGGTTGGCCGCTACAACTGCGGCATATCCATCGAGCGCGGAATGCAGCCGCAGAGATTCAGCGCCGGTGTTAAAGCTCTAATGTCAACGTAACGCTATCAAAGCGCCGCTATGGTCAATAACTCAGGCAAGCCAGCGCTTGCGGCGGCGATAAAACTTCATGTCACGGAAGCTCTTGCGACCAGCGCCTGAGACACCGAGATAAAACTCTTTCACATCTTCATTGGCAGCCAAGTCGGTGGCTTCGCCTTCCATCACGACTCGTCCATTCTCGAGGATATAGCCGAAGTCCGCATAGCGCAGTGCCACGGTCGTGTTTTGTTCGGCAAGCAGGAAAGAGACCGCTTCGCGCTTGTTCAGGTCGCGCACAATCTCGAAAATCTCTTCCACGATCTGAGGCGCCAAGCCCATCGAGGGCTCATCCAACAAGATCATTGAGGGTTTGGCCATGAGTGCGCGGCCAATAGCGCACATTTGCTGTTCACCACCGGAGGTATAACCAGCTTGCGAGGTGCGACGCTGTTTCAGCCGCGGGAAGTAGTGGTAGACCCGCTCGAGTTCTTCTTTTAGTTGAGCGCGACCGAGATTCCGAGTGTAGGCGCCGGTCAATAAATTTTCTTCGATCGTCAAATGACCAAAACAGTGGCGACCTTCCATCACTTGCGACAAGCCACGCTTGACCAGGGCATTCGGCGTGAGCTGATCGATGCGCTCACCATTAAATTCAACGCTGCCCTTGGTCACATCACCGCGCTCACCGCGCAGCAGTGTCGAGATGGATTTCAATGTGGTCGATTTGCCGGCACCGTTCGCACCCATCAGCGCGACGATTTTGCCGCGCGGTACGGAGAGCGAGACGCCCTTTAGCACCAAGATGACATGGTCGTAAATCACCTCGATATTATTAACGGTGAGGATGGCAGGAGTCGTCATGTCATTCGTTGTTTTGTGTCCAGTGATATCAGTAGTTGGATCCCGGCCTGCGCCGGGATGATGTTTCAGAGACTGTCAACACTTTAAGTATCTTCACCATGCAGCCTGAAGATCACACTCTATAGTTGCAGACTTTCGCTGAGTCACCCCGGCGCAGGCCGGGGTCCAGTGTCAAGCCATTACTTCATGCAAGCCGGCGTGATGCCTTTTTCTTTTGCGTAAGCGGCTGAAGAGTCTTCCAGTAGCTTGCGCACCAGCGCTTTGTCACCGCTGATCCAGTTCTTGGAAACAGCAAACCACTTCTTGCCATCCCATTGCACCACTTTCACTGAGCCTGAACCCTCGTGATCATTACAAGAGGTTTTGATGGGCGGGAAAACATCTTCAATGCCCAGCTCTTTTTGGCGCGCACGATCCACATTGAGATTCTCAAGGCCCCAGCGCATTTGCTCGCCATTAACCGGCTTGCCTTTGCCATATTTGGCTTGGGCATTACGCATGGCTTCGACCATCAGTACGCTCGCGACCAGACCGCGCACGTACATGATGTTGCCAACGCGGTCGAGTTCTTTCAGGCTGCCTTTGCCGTTCTTATAGAGCTTGGTCTGGATTTCTTCGAGCAAGGGAAAATCGCCTGGCGTCGTGAAGCTCATCGTTTGGAAGCCTTTTGCCGCATCGCCAGCGGGTTCGGTATCTTCCTCCGAGCCAGCCCACCACACGCCGATCATCTTTTCGCGCGGGAAGCCATTACGCTGCGCGGTTTTAAGGCCGACTGCGCTCATCACGCCGAAGGTCCACATAATCACGTAGTCGGGATTGGCTTGACGAATTTGCAGCCATTGCGACTGCTGCTCATTGCCCGGCGGTGTGATTGGTATCTTCACCAATTCGAAACCCCATTTAGCGGCTTCAGCTTCGAGCACCGGCAGCGGCTCTTTGCCATAGGCAGAGTCGTGGTACAGGTGAACGATCTTTTTGCCTTTGAGCTTGTCCATGCCACCCGATTTCTCGCCGAGGTACACCACCATTGAAGCTGCCTGATTCCAGTAATTGGTGATCAGTGGGAACACCCATGGGAATACCTTGCCGTTCGCGGCATCGGAGCGACCATAGCCGAGGGTCGTCATCGGGATCTTGTCTTTGCTGACCCGATCCAGAATGCCGTAAGCAATGCCCGTCGACAGTGGCTCAACGACGGCAGCCTTTCCCTTCAAGCGCTCGTAGCACTCGACGCCACGCGACGGGTTGTACTCCGTCTCGCACTCTTCCCACACCAGTTTCACCCCATTGATGCCACCGCTCGAGTTCACCAGCGTCATGTAGTCGATCATGGCGCCGTAAAACGAGGTGCCGTTCGAGCCATACGGGCCGACGCGGTACGACAGCAGCGGCACGTATTGCTCCTGCGCCCATGCGAAACTGCTGGCGCTAAGTAGCGCAGCGCTCAGCAACAAGGATTTAATCAACTTCATATCGTGCTCCTAGTTGAACGGAAAAACCATTAATGCGGGAAAGGCCATAGACGAAGTTTTTCTTTGCCGATTTGCCATAACCGAGCCAGCCCATGTGGCTCAACGATCAAGAAGAAAATAATCAGCGCGCCGAACATCATCAGTTCAACGTTCGAGGCAACCGCCGTCGAAATCTGGAGCGCATGAGCAAGCTGGTTCAGCACGATCGGTAGCAGCACGATGAAGGCAGCACCCAGAAAGGAGCCAAGTATCGAGCCCAAGCCGCCAATTATCACCATAAACAGAATGCGGAATGACAAATCCAGACTGTAAGCTTCGGGTTCTACAGTGCCTAAGTAAGCATAGGCATAGAGTGCGCCCGCCACACCACAGAAAAACGAGCTAACGGCAAACGCAAGTAGTTTGGTGTGCAGCTGGCGAATGCCGATGACTTCTGCTGCAACATCCATGTCACGGATTGCCATCCAGCAGCGTCCAACATTCGAGCGCACCATGTTTTTTGCGGCCAAGGCCAGCACACTGACAACGCCAAGTACCAGCAGATACTTTGAGTTTGGGGTATCGAAGTGATAGCCCAGTATTTCGATTTGCTGTGCAGTGATCACGCCGGAGGACGAGTAGTTAGTGAACCAGCGAATCTTGGTCAGCGCCCAAACCACAAAGAATTGCGTTGCCAGTGTCGACGCCGCCAGATAAAAACCACGCACCCGCAGGGACGGGAGGCCGAACACGATGCCTACCATCGCGGCGCATAGCCCACCGAGAATAAACGCCACCAAAATCGGCATGCCCGGCACGCGTAGCACGAAGTTATAGGCGCTGAATGCGCCTACTGCCATGAAGGCTGCGGAACCAAGTGAGACCTGTCCGGCGTAACCCATCAGAATATTTTGTCCGAGCGCGGCCAGCGAAAAAATCAGGAAGGGCACCAGAATCGCCGATAGCAGGTAGGGTGTTGCGACTTGGGGCACCAGTACAAAAGCAATCGCCAACAACACCATGATGCCGACTCTGTCCTGGCGAATTGGGAAGATCTGGCCGTCGGCGGCATAGCTGCTTTTGAATTGTCCGGCTTCTCTGTACAGCATAGGTTTTCCGTTTTTTTTTACACGCGGCGAATGATTTTTTCGCCAAACAAGCCCTCAGGCCGCACCAGCAAGAACAGCAGCGCCAGCACGTACGGGAACCAGCCCTCGATGCCACCGCCAACGAAAGGACCGATGTAAACCTCGGCCAATTTCTCTGACGCGCCGATGATCAAGCCGCCGATGATTGCACCAGGTATCGACGTAAAACCACCGAGAATCAGTACGGGTAAGGCCTTGAGCGCTACAAAGGTGAGCGAAAACTGCACACCATTACGCGCACCCCACAGCATGCCCGCCACCAGCGCAACAAAGCCGGCTACACCCCACACGATGCCCCAGATTTGCTGCAGCGGGATACCCACCGCCAGCGCTGCTTGGTGGTCGTCGGCTACCGCTCGAAGTGCGCGCCCGACAGAGGTGCGCGAGAAAAACAGCGCCAGTGCGGTCACCAGTAGCGCGCATATCGCAGCCGAGGTTACGTCAAATTTCGAGACCAGGATGTTGAAGTTGTTCATCAGGCTCTCGATCGGCACATCCTCGATGCCAAGATCAAGTCGCTTTACCTCCGCACCCCAGAGCAGCTGTGCCAGACCCTCGATGAAAAACGATAGGCCGATGGTGGCCATGAATAAGGAGATTTCCGATTGGTTTACCAGCGGCCGCAGCACGGCGCGTTCGATCGCCAGCGCGAGCACCCACATCACCGCCATTGTCAAGATGACCGCGATCCACAGCGGCCAACCAAATTCGGTCAGTGACACACAGGTCAGTGCCGCGAAAAACAGCATCGAGCCTTGCGCGAAATTAAATACGCCAGACGCCTTGTAGATCAGCACATAGCCGAGCGCGACCAGCGCGTACATCACGCCGGACAGTAACCCACCAATCAAGACCTCGAAGAAGAAGTTAATGTTCAATGCGCCACTCCCAGATAGGCGTTGATCACTTCTTGGTTATTCCGAACCTCGTCCGGGGTGCCGTCGCCAATTTTCCTTCCGTAGTCGAGCACCACGACGCGATCCGAAATATCCATCACTACGCCCATATCGTGCTCGATCAATACGATGGTGGTACCAAACTGCTCATTCACGTCAAGGATGAAGCGGCACATGTCCTGCTTCTCTTCCACGTTCATACCGGCCATGGGCTCGTCGAGTAGCAGGATTTGCGGTTCAGCCGCCAGCGCGCGACCGAGCTCAACTCGTTTTTGCAAGCCGTAAGGCAAGCGACCGACCGGCGTCTTGCGGATATGCTGAATCTCGAGGAAGTCGATGACTTGTTCTACCTTGACCCGATGCTCAATCTCTTCGCGTTGCGCTGGTCCTGCGTACAGCGCTTGTAGCAGGAAATTTGATCGCATTTTCAGATTACGGCCGGTCATGATGTTGTCTAGTACCGACATGCCCCGGAACAGCGCAATATTCTGGAAGGTCCGTGCGATACCGCTCTTCGCTGCAGCGTAGGTATTCATGTCACGCCGATGCTCACCACGGTAAATGATCTCGCCTTGCTGCGGACGATAAACACCGTTAATCACATTCAGCATGGAGCTTTTGCCAGCGCCATTCGGGCCGATGATGGCGCGAATCTCATGCTCGCGCACATCAAAAGAAATATCAGTGAGTGCCCGCACACCGCCGAACGAGAGCGAGATATTGCGCAGGTCGAGAATGACCTCGCCAATGTTGCGGCTGCTATCCAGGCTTTGCATCATGCCGCCTGACGCGCACCTGCGCTGCTAAAAGTTTTTACATCGCGAATCTCGAGATCAGCAGAAATCATGCCCTGTCTACCATCCTCAAACTTCACTTGGGTCTCGATATATTGGCGTTGCTTGCCGCCGTACAGTGCATCGATCAGCACCGCGTATTTTTGCGCGATGAAACCACGACGTACTTTGCGCGTGCGGGTCAACTCGTCATCATCCGGATCGAGCTCTTTGTGCAGGATAAGAAAGCGATGCACTTGCGAGTTTGACAGCAGCGTGTCATTCGCCAAATCCGTATTCACCTTTTCTACGCAGTCGGCGATCAATTCATACACCGGCTGCTGTGCCGCCAGATCGGCATAGCCGCTATAGGGCAAGTTGCGACGCTCAGCCCAGTTGCCGACGGCTTCCATGTCAATGTTGATGAATACATTGCATGTGGCGCGGCCATCACCGAAAGCCACGGCCTCTTTGATGAATGGGAAAAACTTCAACTTGTTCTCGATGTATTTGGGCGCGAACATAGTGCCGTCAGACATACGTCCAACATCTTTGGCGCGATCGATGATTTTCAGGTGGCCATCGCTATCAAAGAAGCCGGCATCGCCCGTGCGGAAGTAGCCTTCGGCATCGATAGCCTCTGCGGTGTCTTCCGGGCGCTGGTAGTACTCAACCATTAGTCCGGGCGAACGCACCAACACTTCGCCACTTTCAGCAATCTTCACCTCCACGCCTTGCATCGGCTTGCCAACCGTGTCCAGCTTGACGTCGCCAGAGCGTTGCATGCACACGGTGACGCAGGTTTCTGTCATGCCATACAACTGTTTGAGATTGATGCCGATCGAGCGATAAAAATCGAATAGATCAGGGCCAATCGCTTCGCCGCCGGTATAGGCCACACGAATGCGCGACAAGCCCAACACGTTTTTTAATGGGCCGTACACCAGTAACTCGCCTATGCCATATAGAACTCGATCGGTTAGCGATACTTCACCTTTACCATCGAGTAGCTTCAAGCCGGCGCGCCGCGCTACCTTCATGAAGTAATGGAACATGACACGCTTGATCGCGCTGGCGTCTTCAATGCGAATCATCACCTGTGTCAGCGTGTTCTCGTACACCCGCGGTGGTCCGAAGTAGTAAGTCGGGCCTATTTCGCGCAAGTCGGTGCCAACGGTCGACGGCGATTCCGGACAATTGAGGCAGAAGCCAACAATATTCGATAGCGCATAGGAGTAAAGAAAATCGCCTACCCAAGCCAGCGGAAGGTAGCAAAGAATTTCGTCATCAGCCGACAGCTGATCAAAGGCTGCCAGTGTTCTCCCGGTAGTGATCAGTGCACGATGAGAGTGGCACACGCCTTTAGGACGTCCGGTCGTGCCAGAGGTGTACAGCATCACGGCAACATCGTCCGCGCGACCAGCATCCACTTCGCTTTGATAGAAATCCGGATGATTTCGGTGATGAGTAGCACCGAGTGCCTGCACGTCTTCAAAAGCATGTAAGCCGGATTGTGTGTAGTTGCGCAGACCACGCGGATCATCGTAGATGATGTGCGACAGCCCCGGCACACTTGCGCGTGCTTCGATTAGTTTGTCGACTTGCTCCTGATCTTCGACCACCGCGAAATCAATACCGGCGTTCTCCAATACATAGGCCATGTCGGCTGCTGGTGCATCCTGGTACAGCGGTACCGCAATCCCACCGAGGGACTGCGCGGCCGCCATCGCCATATACAGGCGCGGCCGGTTGTCACCGATAACGGCGAGATTCATACCCCGGCGAAAGCCGAGTGCGGCCAAGCCGCAGGCAAAGCGCCTGATTTCATCCGCAGCCTTGGCCCAGCTGATCGTCTGCCAGATACCGAGATCTTTTTCTCGGAAGGCAGGACGATGCGGGCGCGTGACAGCGTGTTGCAGCATCAGTCGGGGAAAGGTTTCCGCCGACCGCTCGTTTGTCTCCACCATGGCGATCTGTTGGGCTTGCGTCTGCGGCCCATTGAGTGCAGACGCAATTTATTTATTAGAAAAAACTTGCCGAATATTGCCTCAGTTTATCTTCGGATCATAGCCGAGTCGCCAATTTCCGGGCGTCTTGTGCCGAACTGTACGCCCAGATTTTTTGCGCGCCGCAACAATCACCAGTCTTGATGGCGATGTGCCTGTTCCTCACAGTTTTGCTTAGCCATCGCAAACCAAGGTCAGATCATCGTCTGATCGAGGCAACCACGGCATCACGTATCCAGTCCCCCTTCTTAGAATCGGCACGTCTCAAAAGGACAAGGTCGGTAAACCGACCATCGATCGTTCACCTCAAATGAAACAGGAACCATCATGAAGAGATCAAGGATTGTGATTTGGCTGGCGGTATTGTTGGCTGCACCATTGGTGCAGGCGCAAAGTACGCCCCCGTCCACTTATGTCAAGCTTGGCGGCGGTCAGGCTAGGACTGACGCCGATTTCTGGGGCAAGGATTCCGACACCGCCGCATTGATTGCAGCCGGAGCCCAAGTCAGCTCGAATATGGATGTCGAGCTTGGTTACATTCACCTTGGCAAGGCCAAGTACGCCTTCGCTGGCAATTCCATGACCGCACGCTCGGAGTCTGTTTATCTTGCCGCTGTTGGCAGATCTTCTTTGCGCGACGGATTCTCTCTCTACGGAAAGCTGGGCGCAGCTTACAACTGGACTAATTGGCGCGGCGTGCGCGATGCCGCTGCCTTCGATACGGATGACAGCCGATTCGGGCCGATGGTTGGCATCGGCGCGACGTGGCAGTTCATGCCAAATTGGGCCGCAGATCTTGAGTATGCTTACTTTAGTCGCACCAGAAAGGTTGCTGGAGAAGCAACTGACGTTGATCTCTGGACGATTGGGCTGAAATACCTCTGGTGATCGGGTGCGATTTTCAGACAGTCCTTAGTAGTCCGCCAAGTCAGTGCAAGCGTCATTGGTTAACAACCTAATAATTGCTAGTCTGAAAACTTTAAATAAAATCATATCGAGCTGCCGGGGTGTCTTATGCGTCGGCAGCGCGAGGCTTATCGCCACTTTATTTAAAGGGATTTCAGATGAAAAAAACCGTGATGGCTACGCTGCTTGGTGCGGCGCTGTGTTCGCCCTGGCCTGCGTTAGCCGATAGCGCTTATCTTAAACTGGGTTTCGGTCAGTCCCGTTACTCAGACGGGACTGACACCGAAACCGATAGAGCGCTGTCAGTGGCCTATGGGGCGGCGCTAGACTCGACGTGGGGCTATGAACTAGGCTATATCCACTTTGGCAACCTCAAACGGGGTGTGCCCGGCCTCGAGCTCAGCATGCGCTCACAAGCCGTGTATGGCGCTGCTGTCGCGAATCTGCCGCTGAACAACGCTACGCGTGTCTACAGCAAGGTTGGATTGGCCGTAGTCGATACCAAGGTCAGTGTGAATGTGGGCGGGCTCGGAAATAGCGCAGATTCGGGTACCAACACCAACTTGATGGCGGGCCTTGGCCTCGATCACAAGTTCTCGCCACAGATTGCTGGAAACATCGAGTATCAATATTTCGGTCATGCCCACCAGCTACCGATTACCTTGAGCGCTTGGACCGTCGGCTTGAAGTACGGGTTCTAGGTTGAGGTAACCGACGTCTCGCCTGACCGCCCAGAACATTGCGCGGTCAGAGGCGGGCCGAAGCAACTAGCCGGCCTGCCGCAGCTCGGCAATGGCATGCTGCAACGCCACAGCAATTAACGGATCAGCGGGGGTATGGGTACCCCGCTCAACCCACATCAGACGCGCCTGCGGGTTTGCCACCTTTAACTTTATGGCGTTTTCCGGCGGGCAGATCAGATCGTGGGTGCCGTGAATAATCACCATCGGCTTGTCGCGCAATGCCGCGGCCGCCTGCAGTAAATCGGCCTCCGTACAAAAACAATGCTGTGACAGGTAGTGCGCCTGTAAGCGGTACTTACCTAGCGTGCGCGCTGACACGGGCGCGTCTGTTTTTGTAGATGTTGCTGGTGAATCCAGTTTCCCATCCATCGCCCGCATGAGCGCCGTCTCGTAGTTGCCCCAACGTAGCGCGGCATCGTTAGCCGCTGCAGCGTCATTACCCAGCAGCGCTTGCGATAGTGTTCGCAGTACTTCCGCTTGCTGCGGCTCGCTCCAGCCATGGGTCATTTGAGCCCAAGCGACGGGTACCATGGCTCGCAGCGAATGAAAAAACCACCGCAGCTCGCGCTCGCTCGCTAAAAAGCTACCGCGCAACACCAGCCCACGGATGCGATCTGCGTGCGCAGCGGCGTACATCAGCGCGAGCGTCGCCCCCCAGGATCCGCCCACCACCATCCACTGTTCAATACCAAGATGAGCGCGAATCAACTCAATATCGGCGACCAGTCGCTGGCTATCGTTATTGGCAAGTTCACCTTGCGGCTGCGACTGCCCTGCGCCTCGTTGATCAAACAGAACTACACGGTGTCGACTCAGGTCGAACCACTCCAGCACAGACGGTGAAGTCCCACTCCCGGGGCCACCATGCAGCACGACGGCGGCGGGCGCGTTGGCCTTGCCGTATTGCGCAAAGTACAGGCGGTGTCCGTCACCGGTGTCGAGCATCTGCTGGTCGAAGGCGTTAGGTGGCATGCTCTTTTTACGGGGTCGGCGATAAAATGGTACGGTTTGGCGTTCAAAGACAAACAGCCGGCGCTTATATCAAGATCGGCGAAAACGCTGCCGCTGCGAGGGAAAACAGCAGCTTGGCGTGGCGCACAAGCAAGATCGATTATGCACCGGTTACGGTTTTGATCTGGACGAGTGCCGTCTTAATTCACCGAGAGCGACGCCACAGTAATGTGTCTGGTCAACCGAACTACACAGCGAGACCTAGGCGCACCAATGAAAACGATATCCTGAAAATCATGAAAATCCTGGTACTTGGCTCTGCAGCGGGTGGTGGTTACCCGCAATGGAATTGCAACTGCCCGAATTGTGCAGGCCTGCGAAAAGGCAGCATCAATGCAAAACCGCGAACGCAATCTTCGATCGCGGTGTCCTCCAATGGCACCGATTGGGTGCTGATCAACGCGTCGCCGGATATCTTGCAGCAGATCCGATCCAACCCGGCACTGCAGCCCGCGCGTGCAATTCGTGACTCCGGCATCGCCGCAGTGATGGTGATGGATGCCCAGATCGATCACATTACCGGCTTGTTGATGCTGCGGGAAGGTCGCAAAAAAATGAATTTGTACTGTACCGAATCGGTGTGGGACGACCTCAACCACGGCCTGCCGCTCGCCAAAGTACTTTCGCACTACTGCGGCGTGGAGCGTCACGCGATCGAAGGGTTGTCCGCAGACGAGACCCATTTCGCACCGATCGAAGTGCCGGGCATTGACGGCATTCGTTTCCATCCTATGCCATTAAAGAGTAAAGCGCCGCCGTACTCGCCGCACCGTAACAACCCTGGCCCGGGCGATAACAATGGGCTCATGATCGAAAGCATAGCTACCGGCAAGAAAGTCTTCTACGCCCCGGGCCTTGGTGAGATCGAGCCCCATGTGCTGCAGGCAATGCAACAAGCCGACTGTGTGCTGGTCGATGGTACGGTATGGACCGGCGACGAGATGATCACCTTGGGGTTGACGCAAAAAACCGCTGCCGACATGGGGCATCTACAAGTGTCCGGCCCTGGCGGCATGATTGAGGTGCTGGATGGCATCGGCGCGCGTCGCAAGGTGCTTATTCACATCAACAATACCAATCCCATCCTGAATGAAGACTCAGCGGAGCGCGCGACGTTAGCGCAGCACGGCATTGAAGTCGCCTTCGACGGTATGGAAATTGAACTGTGAGGAATGCAATGAACGCACCGACCAAACTTGAAGAACAAATGCCTTGGAGCCGCGAAGAATTCGAAGCAAAGCTACGCGCGAAAGGCGATAACTACCATATCAATCATCCATTCAATATTCGGATGAACGAAGGCAAGCTGACGCCCGATCAAATCCGTGGTTGGGTCATTAATCGTTTCTACTATCAGACCATGATCCCGATGAAGGATGCGGCGATCATGTCGAACTGCCCGGATCGCGAGGTTCGTCGCAAATGGGTTGATCGTATTCTTGATCACGATGGCTATGGTGAAAAAGAAGGTGGCATCGAAGCGTGGTCGCGCCTAGGTGACGCCGTTGGGATCCCGCGTGACGAGCTTTGGTCATTGAAGAAAGTGGTGCCCGGTGTGAAATTCGCCGTCGACGCTTACGTGAATTTTGCGCGTCAGCGGCCCTGGCAAGAGGCAGTTTGCTCATCACTGACTGAGATGTTTGCACCAAAAATTCACAAAGACCGACTCGCGAATTGGCCCACGCACTATCCGTGGGTGAAAGACGAAGGACTTGCCTACTTCCGTACGCGGGTACCGCTCGCGCTGCGCGATGTCGAGCATGGCTTGGAAGTTACGCTGGAGTACTTCACGACGCGTGAGCAGCAAGAGCGTGCGCTCGAAATATTGCAATTCAAGCTCGACGTACTGTGGCAGATCTCGGATGCTATCGAGAAGGCATATCCATGAGCGCACCGATGATTGATCCCTCGAGCAAGCCGAAGTTGGCCAGATTGTTTCGCATGCAATATGAAGAGGCGCAGCAAAATTGGGTATTGCTTTACCCGGAAGGCATGGTTCAACTGAACCAAAGTGCTTCAGAGATTTTGAAGCGCTGCGATGGCGAGCGCGATGTGCCCGCGATTGTCGCGGACCTTGAGCAAACCTTCAATGTGCAAGGGTTGGAAAAAGACGTGATCGGATTTTTAGAAATTGCAACCGAGCGAGGCTGGATTGTCTGAGACTACAAAAATACCGCCACCACTTTGGCTACTGGCGGAAGTTACTTATCGCTGCCCGTTGCATTGCGTGTTTTGCTACAACCCGCTGAACTACGCAGCCAATAAAAAAGAACTCAGCACCGAGCAATGGAAAGAGGTGCTGCGCCAAGCACGTAAACTCGGCGCTGCGCAGTTGGGCTTCTCCGGCGGTGAACCGCTGGTTCGTGATGATCTTGAAGAGCTGATTGGCGAGGCGCATCAGCTCGGTTATTACACCAACCTGATCACCTCGGGCGTTGGTTTGACCGAGGCGCGCATCTCGAAAATGAAAGAACTCGGGCTGGATCACATTCAGCTGTCGTTCCAGGATTCGACCAAGGAGATGAATGATTTCCTGTCGAGTACCAAGACTTTCGATCTGAAGTCACGCGTTGCGGCGCTGATTAAGAAATACGACTACCCGATGGTGCTGAATGTAGTTCTGCACCGCTATAACCTTGACCATATCGGCCGCATTATTGAAATGGCGGTCGATATGGGGGTGGAGTATCTGGAGCTGGCAAATACCCAGTACTACGCCTGGGCTAGCGTGAATCGTGATCAATTGATGCCCACACGCGAGCAGCTGGTGCGTGCCGAGGCAACGGTTCAGGAGTACCGCGCCAAGCTCGGTAACAAGCTAAAGCTATTGTTCGTGGTGCCGGACCTCTTCGAAGATAAGCCTAAGGCTTGCATGAATGGTTGGGGCTCGGTGTTTCTCGCTGTTGCGGCTGACGGTAGCGCTTTACCGTGCCATGCAGCGCAGTCGTTGCCCGGTATTACATTCCCGAATGTGACCGAGCATACGATGGAAGACATCTGGTACAACAGTGATGCGTTTAATCGCTTCCGTGGCTACGACTGGATGAAAGAGCCATGCCGTACATGTCCGGAAAAAGAAAAAGATTTCGGTGGTTGTCGTTGTCAGGCATTTGCGCTCACAGGCGATGCGCAAAATGCTGATCCAGTGTGCGGAAAGTCACCGTCGCATGATGTGGTCAAGCAGATCGTGCTGAAAACGACAAACCGGCCAGTTGAGGAAAAACCGCTGGTGTTCCGTAATGATATGAACTCCCTGCGTATCGCATCGGAAGCTGAGAAGCAAATCTCTTAAACCAGGCGATCAGATCGTCGCGCGAGTGAAAGGCTCAGCCACCGCGCGCCGATTTGATTAGCCCGCGTTGCGGGTCATAGCCCGCCGCTGCAATCCAGTAGAACACCAGCGTTGCTGCCAGCACGACCAGCAAAGAGCCCGAGATCTCACCATACAGCGCATAGCGCACTGACTCGACCGCATGAGTAAATGGGTTGAGCGCAGAAATCTGATAAATCCAATTCGCACCGGCGTCGCGCATGCGACCGATCGGATACAGCGCCGATGACAAGAAAAACATCGGGAAAATCACGAAGTTCATGGTGCCGGCGAAATTTTCCAGCTGACGGATATACACCGACAGCATCAAGCCGAACGCTGACAGCATCAGAGCACCCGCGATCAGTGCGGGCAACGAAGTCAGCACCTGCCAGGGCGATAATCCGATCTGCCATACGACGACCAGAATCATGAAAGCCAGGGCCTGAATGACGGATAGAAAAGCACCGCCCATCAGCTTGCAGGCGAGCAGGTAGGCACGTGGCAAAGGCGCGGTGAGTAGTAGTCGCATCACGCCCATCTCACGGTCGTACACCATCGCCAATGAGGATTGCATGCCGTTGAACAGGCACACCATCAGCGCCAGACCCGGCACCATATACAAACGGTAATCAAGGCCAGCATCAAATGGCATGACCGTGCCGAGATCCGGCATCTGACGAAAGCCGGCGGCAAATACCACCATCCACAGCAGTGGACGCACCAAGGACGATGCAAGTCGGCCCGGTTGCCGCAAGAATTTGTGGACCTCGCGCCCCGCAATCGCGGCCAGCGCAAGACGAGCGTGCATTAGTCTCATGCTTTAGCCTCTGCTTTTGTGAGGTGCAGAAAGGCATCGAGCAGCGTGCCATGCCCGGACTGTTTCATCAGCTCCGTAGCAGCGCCATCGAAGCGCACGGTGCCAGCGGCCATCACGACGATACGATCAGCTGCCTCTGCTTCGTCCACCAGATGTGTGGCCCACAGCACACCCATGGCACGTTCGCGGCATAGCGCCTTGACATCCGCAATAATCGCCGCGCGAGAAGCAGGATCGATACCGACGGTGGCCTCATCCATGAGTAGCAACTGCGGTTGCGATAGCAGCGCGCGGGCCAGCTCAACTTTGCGGCGTGTGCCGCCAGAGAGATTGCGACACGCGTCATTGGCACGGTCGCTCAATTTGAATCGATCCAGCCAGTGATTAATGCGCTGCTGGGCCTCCGCACGAGCAATGCCATGCAGATCAGTTTGAAAACGACAATTAGCCTGTACCGATAAATCGAGGTCGAGTGCAGGCTGCTGAAACACGATCGATAAATCCGCCAGTGCCTTGATCGGATCGCGACTAATATCGTTGCCTGTCACGCGCGCGCTTCCACCGTCAGCGACGAACAAGCCAGACAAAATTTGAAACAAGGTTGATTTGCCAGCGGCGTTTGGGCCGAGCAGGGCGACAAACTCGCCCGCAGCAACGGAAAAGCTGACCTGATCGACTGCCTTTCGTGCGCCAAAATTTTTGCTTAGCTTGTCGATGACAAGCGGGTCAGGGAAGAGAGGGGTCACAGGGATAATTTTATTTTTCTTGACGCCGGATTGTAGCGGTAGCTTAGTTTTTTCGCTCTTGAAGCCTATTCATGCGGACGAAGTCAGTACTCAATCTGCGAGCGCTATAGATTCGAGCGTTGTCCACGGCTTTTGGGTGCGCCATCCCTCGATCCATGGCTGCGGCATTACCAGTGCAAATGCGCCAAGGTCTGTCACCAACTCACCCAACACGGCGCCCTGCACCTGTACACCGATTGTAAGTGCCTCGAAGCGCGTGCTGATTTCTTGCTGCACCAAGGGGGCGAGCAGGTCTTCATTGTGTCGCCACACACTGCCGCCGACGAAGATGGCTTCGGTATCAAGGATACTGACCAAGTTATACAGCGCGCGCCCAAACCAGTGTGCGGCATACGCTACTGTGTTGAGTGCTTCAGTATCGCCATCACGGGCCGCAGAAAAAATCACGGCAAGCGGTTTGCCGAGTCGTTTCTCGAAATTACGACCGCCCAACAAGCCTTCAAGATCACCTTGATTACCGCAGCCGCAGCGTGCCGCTTCGTCATCGGTCAGCAGCATATGGCTCGCGTGACCAGCGTTATTGGCTTTACCGTTCAGAATATGGCCATCAACACATAGCCCGAAGCCTATACCGGTACTCCAAGTGACATAAATAGAATTTGCAGGTGCATGACCAAAGGCGCGTTCACCATGCAAACCCGCGACACAATCATTGACGATATTCACCGTGGAAAATCGCTCGCGTAAAACTACTTCCAGCGGGAGAAATGTCCAGTCGTTGGGTAGATCATCGCCATTTGCCAACCCACCGCAGAGATTGGGTGGCATAAAGCCCAGCAGACCATCGCGCAGCGCAAACGGGCCACAGCTACTGACGCCCACGCTAGCGACCAAGGCGGGATCGATACCAAGCTGCTCACAGCAGGCGTCGATCAGTCGCAAGCCCTGTCGTGCGATTGTGTCTAGTGGGCCGGACCGCTGCGTTGCTTGCGTCACCCGAAGCAGCGGGCCGCTTGCATCAGCGATGCAGGCGGCCATCTTGGTGCCGCCGATGTCGAGCGCGGCAATGAACATGGTTTAGGTGCGCAGTGGCTTGTAGCGCAGACGCTTCGGCTTGGCACCTTCTTCGCCGAGCCGTTTTTTCTTATCCGCTTCATACTCTTGATAGTTACCATCGAAGAATACGACTTGCGACTCTCCTTCGAACGCAAGAATATGCGTGGCGATACGGTCGAGGAACCAGCGATCATGCGAGATGACCATCACGCTACCCGCAAACTCAAGTAGTGCATCTTCCAGCGCGCGTAAGGTCTCGACATCCAGATCGTTAGACGGTTCATCCAGCAGCAGCATATTCCCGCCCTGCATCAGCGTCTTGGCGAGATGCAGACGGCCACGCTCGCCACCGGAGAGATTGCCAACGATTTTTTGCTGATCAGCGCCCTTGAAGTTGAAGCGGCCAAGATAGGCGCGCGACGGCATCTCGAAGCGACCCACCGTGATCAAGTCAGCGCCACCGGCGACGTCGTCGAACACGGATTTTTTATTGTCGAGCTCGGCACGCGACTGATCGACGACTGACACCTTGACGGTAGGCCCGACCACAATCTCGCCAGTGTCGGGCTGCTCCTTGCCCGATATCAAACGGAACAGCGTCGATTTACCGGCGCCATTCGGACCGATGATGCCGACGATCGCGCCTGGCGGAACTTTGAAAGACAGGTTGTCAATCAGCAGCCGATCACCAAAGCCTTTGCTGACCCCTTTGAACTCAATGACTTCATTACCTAGGCGCTCGGCGACCGGGATAAAAATTTCCTGGGTCTCATTACGCTTCTGGTATTCGTACTCAGACAGCTCATTGAAGCGCGCGATACGCGCCTTGCTTTTAGCCTGCCGGCCTTTCGGGTTTTGTCGTACCCACTCTAGTTCTTTCTTCAAGGCTTTTTGCCGTGCGGATTCGGTCGCCTCTTCTTGCTTCAGACGGCCTTCTTTTTGCTCCAGCCAAGAAGAGTAATTACCTTTCCACGGGATGCCATGGCCACGGTCGAGTTCCAGAATCCACTCGGCGGCATTGTCGAGGAAGTAGCGATCGTGGGTGATCGCAACCACCGTGCCTGAGAAACGCTGTAGGAATTGCTCTAGCCAGTCAACCGATTCGGCGTCGAGGTGGTTGGTGGGCTCGTCCAGCAGCAACATGTCGGGCTGTGACAGCAGCAGCTTGCAAAGCGCCACACGCCGCTTCTCGCCGCCAGACAAAACGCCGATTTGGGCATCCCACGGCGGCAGGCGCAGCGCATCCGCCGCAACTTCCAGCTGTAATTCGAGATTGCCACCGTCGGCCGCCGAAATGATCGCCTCTAGTCGTTCCTGTTCTTTTGCCAGCGCATCAAAGTCTGCGTCTGGCTCGGCGTAAGCGGCGTATACCTGCTCCAGCTTGGCACGCGCTTCAAAGGCCTCGCCGAGCCCGCTCTCGACCTCTTGTCGGACGGTCATGTCGGGATTCAGCTCGGGTTCTTGCGGCAGGTGGCCGATTTTCAGATTCGGCATCGGTACGGCTTCGCCCTCGATGTCTTTATCGAGGCCGGCCATGATCTTCAGCAGCGTCGACTTGCCAGAGCCGTTCAGGCCCAGCACGCCGATCTTGGCGCCGGGGAAAAAGGACAGTGAAACATCTTTCAGGATTTGACGCTTGGGCGGAACGATCTTGCCCACGCGATGCATTGTGTAGACGTAATTAGCCATGAATGTGCTTACCAGATGAGGTGAGTTTGCAGCAGGACGCTGCAACAACAGTAGAGGATACCCGAAGCGCGGCAGGATGCCAGCACTACTCGGACACGCCGCCCCGATTCCGCCAGTTCTTTAGCAATGCCTCGCAGGAGAATAGCCCGAGCCCGAGCCAAATCAGCGCAAAGCCAGCCAGCTTGTTCCCGCCAAAGGGTTCGCTGAACAGCCACACACCGAGCAGCAATTGAATACTGGGCCCGATGTACTGCAACAGACCCACCAGCGACAGCGGGATACGGCGAGCGCCATAGGCAAACATCAGTAGCGGTATCGCAGTC
>JAIXQK010000104.1 GCA_027485795.1 Oxalobacteraceae bacterium | reverse complement strand
ATCAAAGTCGCACTATACAGGTAGATGTGGCGTGCAAAGGCCGGAGGCACGCGGGTTCAACTCCCGCCACCTCCACCATTTTCGGGCCGGTTCGCGCGCAGCAGAAACGAGGTCGCGGTTCGATCGAGCCTTCCGCGATTTGGTGTCGCCGGGGAATCGTTCCCCGGTCCGCTCTTGGCACCCCCGACCCCCGCCACCGGCCACCCGTGCTCCCGCCGTCCGCAAAAGCGTGGCCGGGTCAAACGCGCCCAGGTTGCAGGTTTCGCCCTGACCCCTTGGCAATCAACCCATGCTTTCCGTTGCGCGTAGCGCTGCTCCGATAGCATTACGCAGGTCTTGTACATACTGCCACACATCATCGCCGGTTAAATCGAGAGCTTTGATATAGTCCTCAAGAGGCGGATAATCGTCATCCTCGTTAAAACAGTCCGCATAGACGATCCGTATCGCGCTCGCTATGTCTGAGCAGCAGTACTCGTTGATAATTGCATATTGGCATGCGGTATCCACCATCTGCAGCAGGGCAGATACTTTATCCCCTACGGACGACAAGTATTGCGGCGAATCCCACATGTTTTTCGCTTTTGCGGTTTTAAGTTCTTACGGAAGTTCATAAATCTCAACCAACGCTTCCCCGGTCCCATTGTTCCCACCGCTGACTACTACAGTGTAGGAAGCACCGGCCCGCAAAGAAGTGACAAGCGCCGCGTCTCTACTCCCCGTCGGGAGTGCAAAGGCGCCTACGGAACTGAAGGTGGTGGCCAGTGAGGGGTCCCAGTTGTCGTTGGAAACGACAACCGCGTTTGCGCTGTCGAACACCTGAATGCGGGGATCGGAAAGCGTACCGGTTAGGCCAAATTGGTTTAGCCCAGGGCCGACTCCTCTGATGAGCAGGGTCTTGGCACCCGTACCTTTAAGGGTGAACCCCGCGATTAAAACGTCAGCGCCAAGACCAACACGGTTACGTGCCGATATATTAACCAGTCTGGGCGCAACTCCTCCCGCCACATCATACAACTCCACCAGCAATACACCACCATCACCCTTCGCCTGCACAGTGAATGGCCCGTCTATTATGCGATTTAGGGCCGCGTCCTTCGAGTTGGAGGGAAAGGCAAACGCACCCACGGAAGCAAAAACGGGAGCAAGAGAGAGATCCCAATCATCGTTTACCTGAAGTACAGCGCCATTCCCACCAAACAACTCCAAAGACGGATCCAGTACTCCACTTAGCCCGAAGGCAGTTAGCGAGGGTCCAGCGGCACGTACAAGGATTGCTTTCGCTCCATCAACGACAGCACCAACAGTTAGCTTCTGCCCGGCCCCGATCGATGTCCTTACAGATAGATTGCTTATATAACTGGATGGAAGGACGTACACTTCGCTAGCACGCGAATACACCACACCGGCAACATTCTCCACCTTCACCCGGTAAGAGCCGGCGTCTGAGGCACCCGTAATCGTTCGAACAAAAGCAGCAGTTGCAGCCCCCGGAATTGCCACTCCATTGCGCTCCCACTGGTATGTTGGCTCAGGCAGTCCAGATACTCTAACAGAAAGACTTAGGCTCTGGCCGGTGAATACCGTCTGCGACTGAACTGGCATTGACGTAAACGTTGGCGCAACTGCCGGAGCAAGAATTGTTGTCTGATATCGTCCAGCGACGACGTATTTGGCGAGAGGCGCGCCCGAAAAGAAGATCCTGCCATCTGCCTTTTCTCCCCATCCGACCAATGATCCATCAGCGCGCAACGCAACACTGTGATTTACACCCGCTGCGATTGCTACAACTGAACTCAAGCCCACGGGAACGCTCGCCTCACCAGCACCGTTATAACCCCACGCAATCACGGTTCCATCGGTCCTCAAGGCCATCGAGTGGTAACCTCCAGCAGAAATCGCTGCCGTATTCCTTGCAGCAGATGGTGCTACCGACTCACCATTTTCGTTTCTTCCCCAGCCAATGATTGTCCCGTCTGCTTTGAGCGCAAGCGAGTGCGACTCTCCGGCCGCTATCGCCACAATATTGGTTGCCGCTGGCGGAACATTACACTGACCATGGCTATTACTACCCCAAGCGACAACTGTTCCATCTCTCCTTAAGCATATATTGTGATTCGTGCCCGATGCGATAGCAACGATCCCCTTCGCGTCTACGGGTGGAGAGCTCTGAAGTTGGGAATTATTGCCCCAGGCAATAACGGTCCCATCGCTCCTAAGGGCTAGGGAGTGCCCTCCGCCCGCCGAAACTGCCACCACATCGGACAATCCGGGCGGCACAGTAGATTGCTTGTAATCGTCACGCCCCCAAGCAACGACGCTGCCGTCTGACCGGAAGGCCACAGAATGACTGTCATCCCCGATTGCAATACCACAAACCCCAGAGAGGCCTACAGGGACCTTCGTGTCCCCACGAGGGCTCTCTCCAAAGCTTACGAGTCCTGTTTTAGACGCCACCACAACGAACACCGGATCCGAAACCTGAACACTCGACGTACCACTAACGACCACCTGATACCATCCCGCATCACCAAGAAGCGAGGCGGCGGAGATTTTGAACTCAGACGCCGTTGCCCCTTGAATAGCGACACCATTTCGCCGCCATTGATATCGGGCAGCCCCCCCAATAGTTTCCACGGCAAGCGCTACGCTACCTCCTTCCGATACAACCTGCCTTGGCGCACTGATATTAGATATCAATGGCACTTGAGCCCGAATTGTTAAAAACGGAGAGACTAAAAAAAAAAAAAAAAAAAGTATATGCTTAACTTTCATAACTGTTTTTCTCACTAACGCAGCCCTGTTTCTATTTTATTGGCAAAACGCCGGATCACCTACGGTAGGTCATAAATTTCGACCAATGCCTCTCCCGTTCCATTGTCCACTCTAAAGTGGACCCCGTCGGTTGGATAGCGGACCGGGTAAATTAAATTAGGGGAGACAAAGGCGCTTTGGGTGCCTTGGCCGACTCCGAGGACAGGAGCCGAAGAGCTTGCCGCAGGAGTCGGCCCGGGGTCGGACGGATGTTCTGGGGCTTCATTGGTTGATGGCAAACCGGATGGGCTCTCGATAGACCTCCAAGGGCGTGGGGGATGCTGATTGCCGAAGACGCTGTGCGGCCGCCGCTCATTGTAGAACCGGAAGAACTGTCGCGGGTCGATTGAACCTGTACCACTTTGGTCGAATCAAGGTGTACCACCCTTGGGGCGGGCAAATGGAGAGGGTTTAATGGAGAGGCGACAAGGGTGAATGACGCCGTCTTGGGGCTGGCCTCGTAGCGGTCATGGGTTCGGCGCCGTAGGCGAAGAGCAGTCCGGTGAAAGGTCGTTCTCGGGCTGGGTGGCGGGGATCTTGGCCTTGGCGAGGACGGTGTTCTTGAGGCGGTAGCTGTTGCCGGTGATGGCGATGACCTGGGCGCGGGGAAGGGACAGGGTCAGGCTAGGGTTGCCCTAATTTGACGGACACGGGTTCGGGGACCAAACGAAGGAACCCGATGAAAACCCAGATCAGCAAACCGTCTGCCGGCAAGACGCTCTTTACGGCGGATTACAAGGAGGAGGCAGTGAACCACTGGAAGGAGAGTGGCCGCAGCGCGGCCACGGTGGCGGCGGAGCTCGGCATCCGGGCACCGCTGCTTTACCGCTGGGCCCAGCAGCTTCGGCTGACCGCCCAGCAGGGCGGTCAGCCGGAGCTGAAGACGGCGGCCCGGGTGGCGGCCCTGGAGGGGCGGATCCGGCAGTTGAGCGAGGAAAACGCGAAGCTTTTGGAGCAGCGTGAAGTCCTAAAAAAATCGCTGGGCATCCTCTCCGAAGTGCCGCCGAGAGGTATGCCCGGATCGAGCAGATGAGCGGCGACTACAACGTGGAGTGGTTGTGCGAGGCCTTGCTGGTCTCCCGCAGCGGCTATTACGACTGGTTGCACCGGCGCCGCTCGCCGGGCCCCCGGGAGCGCGAGAATCGTGCGCTTCGGGTACGGATCCGGGAGGAGTTCATCCGCCATCGGGAAGCCTACGGCAGCCCGCGCTTGGCGCGCGTGCTGGGCCGGCGCACCAGCCGCAACCGCATTGCGCGGCTGATGCGCCAAGAGCGCCTCTGGGCCCGGCAGCGCTCCAAGTTCCGGGTCGCGACGACCGACAGCCGCCACGCCGAGCCGATCGCGCCCAACCGGCTGGCCGCCGTGCAGGCGCAACGCCGGGACCAGGTCTGGGCGACCGATGCCACGGCGATCCTCACCGGCGAAGGCTGGCTTTACCTGGTGGCGCTGCTCGACCTCCACACGCGGCGAGTTGTGGGTTGGGCGATGGACCGGCACTTGGACGCCGCGGTCGCCGTGCGGGCCTTGCAGATGGCCATCACGCAACGCCGGCCGGCCCCGGGGCTGATCGTCCACTCGGACCGCGGCACGCAGTTTGCCAGTGCCGCGTTCCGCGGCGTGCTGACCCGCCACGGCCTGTGCGCCTCGATGAGCCGGAAAGGCAACTGCTATGACAACGCCCACGTGGAGTCCTTCTGGAGCAGCTTGAAATACGAGACCGTGTACCGTCATCGCTACCCGACCCGGGCCACCGCCCGTGCCGCCCTGTTCGATTATATTGAGAGCTTCTACAACCGGACTCGTCTCCACTCGAGCCTCGGCTACGTCAGCCCTGTTGCGTTCGAACATCAACTAAACCAAACCAAATCACCCTGAACTCAGTGT
>JAIXQK010000047.1 GCA_027485795.1 Oxalobacteraceae bacterium | reverse complement strand
GTTGGTTGCTGAATGATGGTTGTTAGTTGTTGGTCTCGGAGCGCAGGCGGCGGGTCGGAAGGTTTAAAGGATGAGTCGTTTAAATGGTTAGCGTCCGACACCTCTTCAACCGCTCAACCTTTCAACGAGAGCGCTGCGTGGTTGTTAACTGTTAATTGCCAGACCCCAGTTTCCAAAACCAACAACCAACATTCAGCAACCAACAACCCCTCCTAGGCAACCAACAACCCTTCCGCCTCCGTCCGTCATTCCGCCGCCCCGCTCCTCAGGTTTCAAGTTTCCGTCCTCCGGTTTCGGGCATCCGCGCTCCGGCCTGCCGGGCGCTCCGCCCCTCACTCCACCGGAGCCGTTTTGGCGTCGGGCGAGGCGTTGAGCCGCACTTCGCCGGCGGGGTCGAGATTCGTCCCGTAAGCGGTGGCGACGCCCAGCTCGACATCGACCAAGGTTGGGCCTTGCGACGCGAAAAAGCGGAGCTGGATCTCGCGCACGTCCTTGGGGCGAAGCCGTCGGCGCTCGTCAAGGCGCCCCCAGGCGTAGGGATGAAAATCCACGAGGTTCAACCAACGCGGCGCGCTGGCGGGCAAGCCTCGAGCCTGGCCAAGATTTTCCCACTGGGTGAAGCGCCGACCGTCCTTGTCGACCAGATCCACCCGCACGCGCGCACCCACCGGTCCCAGTTCCCGCATCGCCACACGCAGCCAGCCATGCTCGGGCAGTCCCTTGGGCAAAGACGCGGCTGCCATGGAGGGATACTCCGAATCAAAAGGACGCGCGCCCAATTGAAAGCGAGCCAGCGCCCCTTTCGCGAAGAGCACGCCCACGCCATTGATCGCTTGCCAGGCCCCCTTGCGGTCCGACGGCACGGCGTGCGGCACATGATCAAAGCGGGGTGAACCCCGCGTCCACTCCACGACAGGCAGCGGCGCGGCCTGCGGCGGATAGAGATCCGGCGAGCGCTCCAGGGCAAAGCCCAGCTCCGAGCGACGGCCGCTCTCCTCGACAAAAGAAAACTGCCGCCACTCGCGCAGCCCGTCCCCGGACGCATCCTCGAGGGAGAAGCTGAGGGAAATCGAAATCATGCCGCCGGGAGGGACGATGAGTGGATCGGAGGGCGGAGCGGCGGAGGGCGGAGCCGCTGAAACCTGAAACCTGCAATCTGAAGAGTTGAATCCGCCATCTCCGGGTTCGCGGGTTTGCACTAGGCGGCCGCTGATTTCCCGATCGCCGAAGTTGTAGATGCGCAGTTCGCCGCGAATTGGCCGGCCGTCGGCGCGCCAGCGATACGCCGCGGCCAGCTTGTGCCCGCTCGCGGTCTCGGCGTCCGCCAGCCATTGCAGGACGACGGGGTTAGGGGAGAGAGGTGAAACCTGAAACCGGAGACCTGAGACTTGAGGGGACGAGGAAGCCGGAGACCTGAAACCGGGGATCTTAGACCGGAAACCTGAAATTTGAGGGGAAGAGGAGCGCTGAGGGTTTAGGCCGGGAGCCGGAGACCTGAGACCTGAAACCTGAGGGCGGATGGCGGGGCGGGCGGGAAAGGGGTTTTCGCGGGTGTAGCGGGCGTAGGCATCCCAGGCGGGCCAGGGCTTCGTCGCGCTTTCGGTGAGCGCATAGCCATCGTCCTTGTGCACGAGCACGAAAGGCATGAACACCGCCATATGCGGGTGTGCCCGCGCTTGACGGGCGGTGGATACGATCCAGTCGGCCTGACGCTGGCGCCGCACCGGGTCCGCCCACGTGTCTGGAGTCACCGTATTCACCCCGACCTCCGTGGCCCAGATAGGCAAGACGGGCGCGCGAGGCGCGCCGGTGAAATCTGAGACGTGAAACTTGAGACCTGAAGCCGACGAGGACTTCACCGGCCACCGCCGCTCCGCCATTCCTCCAGGTTTCAGGTTTCCTCTTTCAGGTCTCAGGTCTCCGCCCTCAGGTTTCAATAAGTCCCTCATCGCCTGCACGTGGCTGTCGAGGAAGCCGGTGAATTGGGAGGCGTCGCCGTAATAGTGGACGTTCCACGCGTCGGCGTAGGCAAGGAGCCCATTCCGGGCGCTGCGCTCCAGCCAAGGGCCCGGCGGCAGCCCGAGGGCGCCGAGTAGCACGGGCGTGTCTTTCCCCGCCGCGCGAGCGCCCGCCTTGAGCCCGAGATAAAGCGCCTTGGCGTGCGCCGCATAGCGGTCCGGCATGTCGGGCCACCACCCAAGCTCGGGCTCGTTATGGAGCTCCCAAGCAGAAACCAATGCAGCATAGTCTCGACCGATTCGTATGCCTTCATTATAAACAATGGTTAAATCTTCAGACCAAGGCCCCCAAACAGTGGGGCGATCCCGAATATCCTGGGCAAAGGCAAGAAGAGAGAATCTGTGCCTATTGATTTCCTCATAGCTCTTAATAACTTTAGCCATCCAATCGGGGTCGTTTGACCCCGTGCCTCGCTCACGAAGAATACTAATTTCAGACTGGGATTTAACGAGATTGAGGAAATCGGCCTCCATTCCCTGCGGGATGGCGCAACTGAGAAGTGCATCCACTCCCCACCCCTTTCCCAAAACGCAGGACTGGGCCAAATTGGTCCCACCCGATGCTTTAAAAGAAAAATGCACAGTGCATAACACGAAAAGCACCGAAGTTTTGGGTATCGAAAACATGCCCAAGCCTTTCAATCAGCCACGGACAGAACGAGCGCAGGCAGGACACATTTTTGCTTCATCCGATTTTCTATCTGCGATTTGGCCAAGTGGAATCCACTCGCCATCACTTCCCTGTATCGAGCCGCAGCAGTTGCACACATTAAGCATGCATCGCATCGACTCCATCAACTGCTCCTGACGAGCACGTATGCGCCTGAATACAACCAAGAAAAAAACCGTCGCAACGTAAAGAATGAATCTGGCCGCAATGTTGTAATAGAGAGCCCACTTGTAAGTGTATACAGTCTCGGTGATAAAAACACCCCAAGTCCAGAATCCAGTTGAAACAATTATTCCAAACGCCCCCGCAGGCACTCCGTAACGCCAAGAGAGCATGCCGATCGCGATCATGTAGAGCGGGAAGAGGGCGACCTCATAACCAAGCTTAACCTGCAGCAACAAAATGAGAGGGAATGAAGCAATGGGCAACGCACCATAGATAAGCCCGCCGATTATTTTTTCACTTTTCATAGAATTATTTATGTCGCTGAAGGAAATACCCCTCAATCAAGGGACCGTTAAGCATGGATTGGTGAGTCAAAATCTCCTGCTCCGTTTGAAAGCGACGCTTTATTCGCTTTGCTGGAACTCCAGCCACAATATCGTAAGGCGCAACATCTTTGGTAACCACCGAGCCAGCTGCAACTATAGCGCCATCTCCGATGGTTACACCACAGATGACAATCGATCTCATGCCTATCCAGCAATCCCTGCCGATCGTGGTTGGCTTGATTTCATTCGGGCGCCCGGACCAAATAATGGGCCGGTCTGCAACCATGTATTCGTGATCGGCGCCCACTATTGCTACTTCAGGAGCCAGCATGGTGTATCGCCCAATGGTGACTTTGGGGCCAATTAGACATTTAACGTTTATAAACGCATATGCATCAGCACTAAGATCCGAGCATACGCTTGAACCTGGTGCCAAATAAAATTTGGGGTGCACACCGCGCAATTTAAACTTATGGCGGCGCCAAGCCATTAGCAGCTTTTTAATCTGGGCGCGAAGGATTGGATTCATTTTTTATAGAATCTATAAATACCGTCCAGTCATTCTCCATTGCCGGTAGGCCCAAGCTGGCGCGCGCTATGACCTGCACTTGCTTGCGCGGGTTAAAAAAATTGTCGACCATCCCGAAACATGCCGGCCTCATGGATTCAATATCGGCGTCAAGGGCGGACTCCATCGCAAGCAGAAGACCATCCACGCTGTTCTTTGCAAATAGCCAGCCGGTCACCTCGTGAACAACCGACTCCGCCTCAGGCATTTGGTCTGCGAAATCGTTATGAGTGATAACAGGCACGCCAAAACTCAAACTCTGGATGGCCGTTAAGCCCACCTCCCCCGGGGCCACCGTGGCAATAGCGTGCCGATACAACTCCCGTAAAATTTGCTCGTCGTAGCATGCCCCGTAAAAGCGTGCATCGAGATTAAGTTTGCCGGCCGAAACTTCAAGTTCTTGCCGCAGTGGCCCATCACCCACAAGCAAAAGTCGCACACACCTGCCTTTTTGGGCCATTAATGCCGCCGCCTCGAAAAGCATATCTAATCTGCGCTTAGGGACAAGCCGTGATACGCAAATAAAAGTAGGCTTAACCTCTTGGGCCAAATCGTCTATGAATTTATTCGTTGTCGATCTCGTGTTTCGCAGGCGCAGGTGAGACGAGTAGTCCAAACTGTTATAGATGACGTGGACGGCTTTTGAGCTTACCCCGGAGGCAATTAAACCAGCTTTGCCCTGATGGCCGTATGAAAGCCATCCGGTGGCCAACCTATAAAAAACGTTACGGACCAAACTTTTAGCCAATGATTCACTCGCTGAAAAACGAAGGTGCCCCCAGTAGAGGATTTTTTTGCCACGCAAGCGAAGCATGAGCACCGTAATCCAGGTGCTCACAAAATAGGGACTGGCAAGAAATATAAATACATCGGCCCGACTGTGCCACATGGCCTTCAATAGGCCGTGCTGCCACAAGAACTGTTGCCATGCGCTAACCCGGGTGACATTCAGGTCAGGCAGTTCCGCGAGTGTAATCGGCTTAATGGAAGCGTCTATCCGCAAGGACGAGACATCTCCATAGCAATCCAAGATAATGTCGTCGCGCCGCTTGAGTTCCCGAATTATCGGCAGGCGATAATGGGCAAAGAAATGATAGATCATTGCCACATGTAGGGTGCCTTTTCCGCTTTCGCTAATCCATGGTGGCCGTATGGCCTCCGGCCCTATTGCATTGGCAGCCCCGATGATGATTCGCGCAAGGTATTTGGCGCCCTCAGAGGAGGTTATTCGGGAAGACAGCCTATCCGCTGCCCGTTGCCATTTGGTGACTATGTCTGGCTTGAGTGCGGCCCTGAGCAAGGCGTCAACACATTCAGATGCATCTGACACAACCTCTCCGCATCCGCCGTGTTTTACTAAATCCGCCGCGCCGCAATTCTCTGTGACAATTATCGCGCATCCAGAATGTATTGCCTCATTAACAACTACCGCCCACTCGTCCGCTTTGGATGGAAGGACCAAAATATCGTAGTTCCTTAGCGTCGGTAAAACTTGATCATACTTTACCGGAGGAAGCACGGCGCCAGGTCCGTCTTGGTAAATTTTTAATAGTTCCTCCAATTGTGGGCCGGCACCAATAAAATCTAAGCTTAACCCCAAGTTTCTCAATCGATGCCTAGCAGTTTCAGCCAAACTCAAAACGGCCTTGCGATCAATAAACTGTCCCAAGTATAGAGCGCGCAATTCCCGCCTCTCTTCTATTGGCACTCGTGCCGGCAACCCAAGACTAGTGTCCTGAACATAGTATCCGCTTAAAAAAAGCAACTCCTTACGAGCGCCTGCTTGTAACAGATAGGATCGGCACATTTCTCCATGACATAGTATGTATTGCGCCGAATTCATGGCCCGCTGAAACAGCAAGCCGTAACCTAATTTTCTAAAAAAACGCCCCCACCAACCGGACATCAACCCAGGCTTGGATTGCTGCAACCCATACGGAATGCCCAATTGAGTTAATCTGGAGACAAGACGTTTATTAAAGGGGTCATTAAAGGGATTTGTGATTAAATGATACCCCTTCTCCAGTTCAGCGATCTTGGGGAGGAGCGACAGGTGCTTCGTTCTGTAACTGACTCCAGGAAAGGCCCCTACCGCACCCCACCCAAACCCTTTACGTTCCTCAAGTTGAGCTAGGGAGTCAGCGTAAACTAGCACTTCAACCCCCAGTATTTTGGAGAGCTCCGAAAGTGTATGCAGCCAATGTGGTGTAACTATGTTACACCAGAAATACAATTTTTTCATGAGCACACAGCTGTCACCCTTGGTGCGAAGCGCGTAGCTCCGGGAACAATTTGAGAAATTTTATTAAAACAGGATTTTCGTCCATGGAGCGCAAATCCCCGACTGTATGTATGCGAATGAATATTTGGTCGGCAGGACGCCCCCTCCGCACCCACAGCCAAGTCCAGACTTCATGCATAACCGCCAAAGGGGATTTTTTTTCAAGGGCGGAAGGAACTATTTCACCACCCCATACATGCCACCATATTACATTCACTGGCACGGCAGAACCGGGAAACTCGAAGAACCTAAATTCACCAGGTATGATAAGCCCCGATAAATAAGGAATAGCTTCCCGGGTTTTTTCGCCTTTTTGCCTAGCCCCGCTAGTAATCCAGCACCCATCAGGAGTATGCCCCGCCATTTCCCTTACCGAAATGCGCCCTTGCCGCCAAAACATGGCGTAAATGTAAACACTCTTGCCGCCTAAAGTATATTGACGGTAAATGTAATCGTCATAGTTCAAGTGATCTTCAACCGCCTGCTTAACAAGCTCCGTGTCCGCCAAAGGTAAATCAATGGATGTCCACCCAGCTATCTCGCGGGGCAAGCGATTCTCTAACTTGGTCCATGGTTGTTGGTAGTGCCCACGCGCATAATTGGCCCAAGCCAGCACCGCTATGGCGATAATTAAAAATAAACCACTAAGCGCAATGGTGGTCTGTTTAACTTTCATAACATATTACGCTACGGTCGTAAATTTCCGTGCTAGCTCTCTTTGCTTCAGGACAATAAAATACTCGTAGACGGATTGAAGTGTGGCATAGGTGATGCCGGCTCGTCCGTCCAAAAAAGCACGACGCATCACCAGCATATAGAAAAATTTTATAAATGGGCGGCCAGGCAGGCGGTAGAAAAATTCTTTCTGGTGGAAGCGCCGCTCGGTGAAGTCTTTTGCAGTAAAGGCCTTTTTAAACGAATACGGAACCTGTTTCTCTCGATTAGCTAAAATCGTCTTGGCCTCCAGATCGGCGTATTTAATGTGGCGCTCCAGCCAAAACCCTACGCCCTTGCTGAAGGGATAGTGATCAAGGTAGCCCCCGATTTCCCCGATGGGCCCGTCGACGATAGAAACTGGGTTTACCAGGCGCTCGTAGCGCATCTTGGAAGGCCGAAACAAGCGCAGGTAAAAGGGCGATATCTGCGCATGCTTCAGCCAAGTGCCATCCAGAAAGAAATCGCGGCGCCGAAGGCGAAAAGCACTCTCCGTCGCATTTGATTTGGCCGCGGCCAAAGCTGCGTCTCGTAGTTCGGGCGATACACGCTCATCGGCGTCGATGTAGAGAACCCAAGGGTGCTTAAAAGGCAGATTGGCCAGACCCCAATTTTGATGAGCGGACCAGTTGTCGAACTTGCGCTGGGTGACGACGCAGCCCGCGGATCGCGCGATTTCGACTGTGCGGTCGGTGCTGAAGGAATCAAACAGGTGCATGTCGTCGCACCAGTCGCTAACCGACGCTAAGCAGTCGGGAAGATCCTGTTCTTCGTTACGTGTTAAAATCAAGACTGAAACCATCGGAATCAGGATTTATAATGCACCGCAGGATGCCCAATCGGGTCGTTCCTTTTTATCGCCGTATATCTGAATTTTGCATAGCTCCAGATATTTCCCTGCAAAAGCAAATATGCAATCCGCCTAGATAGCCAGTATAACCTTTGGCGCGAATGCGAGCGAAGCACATCGTCCACCGTCCGTCCCGGGAACTCCCGGGGAATTATTATAGCCCATTCTTTTACACGCGTGTCGTGCAACTTGCTGCTTTTGGCGTCTCCATGCACACGAAAAGACCCGAGAACACGATTTACAAGCCGGAACTTTGCTCCCGCCTTACTTAGCCGGATAAAGAAATCTAAATCCATGCAATGGTGTAAAGTCATGTCCCAGCCTCCTATGTGCTCCACCATGGTTCTTCTGAAAAAGGCACTTTGATTGGTGAGATTAAACCCGTTTACCACCAAATCTTCCAAGGAAAACGGAGTATAGTATTTCACGAACCCAATTCGGTCGTCTGCGTCGATGATGTTTGCATGGCCGAAATACACGTCGGCTTCCCTGTTATTCCTACGGTCGTTGACCAGGGCCTGCTCGAACACCTCTAAAGCACCATCGGTGTATGTGTCATCGGAGTTTTGCCAGCCTATCCAATCTCCGGTGGCGAGCTTGAGCGCCTTGTTGAGAGCGTCGGCCTGCCCCTTGTCCCGTTCTGAAACGAATTTCACCCGCTCTCCATAACTTCTCACCACATCTGCGGTGCCGTCTTTCGATCCGGCGTCCATCACGATAATTTCAGAGGTCGAACCAGCCCGGAGAATCGAATCGATCGTTCGGCCAATATATGCCGCTTGATTGTAGGATGGAACTAAAATTGAGATTTTCATCAAATAAATTTAATCTTCCTGAAGTAGGAAATGCCAAAAAGCACGGCGGCCACATACATGCTTATCCATGAATTTTGTGTGCCTGGGTAATACAAGATCAGTTGGCTTGTAAGCGAGGCCAGTGTCGAAAAGAAAAACAGACTGCCGAAATCGCGCTTGGTGATAGCAGAGATGGTAGCGAGGCCCAAAAGAAATCCGAGCCCGGCTAGAAACGCGAAGGAGCCTAATATCCCGAAATCCGTTATAATATAGAAAAAGCCGCTAGGCCACTCTGCTGGGTGGACTCCTGCATAACCACGAAGTCGGTCTTGGTATTCATAATCCGGCTCTACATTTATACCGATTTTCAACAAGGCTTGGGTCATGTAGCCCAACCAGTTGGTGTCGTAGCCAAGAATAGGTAGATGTCCGGTGCTGAGTATTCGGTCAAAATTACCGACCGAATGAGAGAAATAGTAGTTTCCATTCACCAAGGTTGCCTCTACGGTCTTAGGCATCGGGATATTAAACCGGAGCGAAGTTGCATTTATGCCCGCTTCATATTGATAATCATCCTGCCTCGACACGGTGATAAAGATAAAGTAAACGCCCGCTGCTACTAAGCCAGCAAATAAGATTAATGCTCGAATCGCAGTCAGTGAGCGTAGGCTTTGCAAACCATTCTTAACTCCTAGAAAAACGAATGCATAGCCGGCTAATATCATGAATTGCATCATCCCGTTCCTCGATACCTGGAGAAAGGTAACGAAACAAAATCCCAAAACTGTGGCGAGCGCAGCGACAAGAAAGAGCCATGACACATTCCGCCGCCAAAAAACTAAGGAATAAACAATGTATGAGAGTCCGCAGAAACTGGCGCACACGAACGGCGAAGTAAGCGTGGTCGCAAGAGAAGTGACACCGAGATGCTTGTGTCGCACCATTGCGGTGTCCTCAAGCGTATTCCTAGCATCATATCCTCCTCGCCGCAGATCTGCGATCCAAATCAACGCGCAGACGACTCCAAAGATGGCGAGTGGAAGCCAAATGCGTTCGAATTTGATGCTTTTTCCCCATCGGTCCGCCCACCCTGCATTCACACCTAATCGGAAAGCGATATACATCGAGCCGGTTGCGGCGATCATATAAAAGTAAAAAGCCCAACTAGGCGCAGGATTCTCAATAATGCCGAATCTATAGATGAACCAGCTCATCAGCCAAGGGCCGACTGCTAGAGCGAATCCGTAGTGTATATGCCGACCCAAGCCCATGCCCGGCGCCTCGTTTCCATTGCGATTTTGTATAGAGGTCACTTGAAAAATGAAATCATCCGCTTGACTTCCAGTCGGAATAAATTGCCCCAAGAGAAGCCTCCGAAGCGGCGGGCAAATACCACCTCATCGGCCTCCGGCATCGAAATCTCTGTAAGTTTTTCATGGCCAAGCTCAAGAAGCGAAATTGGGACCGATTGTTCGCGATTATCATGAAAGGTGTGGGTAGCATCCAAACCAAAACCAATGTTTGTCACCTGGTTTCGTGTCGGACAGAGAGCCGAAAGCCGATTCGCGAAAAACGTCCAAGTCAGCTGATAGTCCCACGTATCTATGCGCCCCTCTTTCGTCTCGATAAAATAATGACGCCAATAGAGAAGTTCTTTTAAGGGGATCTCGCCGAATAACCGGACGAAAAGCCCGATATTGCCAAAAGATGCCATCTTTTTGTCATGTATTTTCCACACACGCTGCCAAGTGGCCCAGCCCCAGATCAGCGGATACCTTGTTCGATAGAGCCCGGGCGGTCTCGTCTTCTCATTCAAGAAATTGCCGCCGCATATCATGCCCACCGAATGATCATCTTTATAGCGAATGAGCAGTGCGTCACAAAAAGAAATAAAGGCTGAAGAGGGCTGGCAATCATCCTCGAGAATAATCACACGGTCATGACGTGACAGAACAAAATCGATTCCCTCCTCGATGTTTCTTCTACAGCCGAAATTTACAGAGCGCCGCACAAGTTCTGCATTAGGAAAGTTACGGCAAAACTGCTCGGCTGCTTGGAGAACCTCCCCGCACAAGCGCTCATCCTTGGCGTTCAACCTTCTTGGATGATCGAGAATTACATAGAATATGGTTTCTTTCGGCCGGCTTTCGAGCGCAGCAAACACTCTCGCAAGGCGGTCGGGGCGATTGAACCCGAATATCAGTATGGGAGCTGAATTCATCAGTTTACAGCCAGCTTGCCCGCTGGATGGGTATGCATTTCCAACAAAGGACACGACATAATGGCAAGCTTGGCGATATCGCCGGCCCCGTCGAGAACGCATAGCCTTGATCCGCCGATAAATGCGGCCATGGTGGAGAAAGTGCTCGGCGGGCCATAAATCAGACCGCAGCTGGCTAGCCGGAGAAAATCTTCCGATTCCGTCGAGTGCTCCGGGCTGAATACACAGGTGTAGCCCTCCGGAATTTTAAGATTCGCGCGACAATTAGCGTCGCTTACCACGTGGTAAGAATACCCCCGCCCGTGCGATTCCATGATTTGCGCAATCCAGAGAGAATAGGTGTCGAAGTCATGGAAAAACCTTCCGCCGAGCCAAACCCGATAGTCGCCTCGTCGAATGTGAATCCCGATTCGGCCTGCTTGCCCGAGTCCCGGGAGGTCGCCCAGCATTTTGCGAAATTGCCTTTGGATCATATCGTGATGTTCGGTTAAATCCGCCAGACAACTAAACTTCCACCCACATACCAGTCTGATCGGAGCCCAAGAATCGCCGAGAAGGTAAGGTGTGCGCTCGGCGAATTCGCACGCATCGAAATCATACCAGATCCCCGAGCCCGGTAAACGCTTTTCGTGGTAGCGGCGCACCCCAAAATGGAATTTTTTGAAGCGTTCGGAGTTCGCGTCGATCTTCAAGGTGGAGCACACAGAAATACCCGACTTCGATTGCAGCACTAGTGCCACCGGCGCCGCGAGCAATCTCGCCGCAAAAGGAGTGAAACTAAAATTCGCGATCCTATTGCCTGCGCCGCTACCGGTTAGCCAAGCTTGAAAGTGAGCCGCGCGCAACAGTTGGTTACCTAGTCGTCCTCCTCCGTGCGTGTAAACGAACATCATACAGAATCCTTTTTTTTAAGTCCGAATAGATAGCGGAATTCGGGAATCCCGAGCGGCGTGTAATCGATTGCAAAGGAAGTGAAAAAATAAGAAAGAAAACTTCCCAGCACGGCTCCCCACAAACCGAATTGCGATATCCCGATAAAAGTTAGAGGTATTGCCACGCATACTCCCCACAAACCAACAAAAAATTGTTCGCGATACTTTCCCGCCACAATAATGAAGATTTGGCGCACGGAGCCGACGCATGCGATCAGAAGTCTAGGCATAAGCATGAAAACCACCGGGTATAAATTAGCCCATTTGTAGTCTAAAACAAGGTGAACGATCTGGCGCCCGAAGATGAACCAAAGAATAGCGATCAATGTTACATAAAGAACCGCCGAGAGGCAAAGTCGCCTAGCCCAAGGAAATATGGCGGGGATATTTCCTCCGTGCGCAGCTTTTGTGTTGGCGAAATATGTGCACATAGCATAAAATGGGAGAAGTCCGGTGTCGCAAATCCTTAGTGCGAAATAGTATAGTCCAAAAGTTTCCGCCCCCAAATATTTGGAAATGAAAATCTGCTCGATGCGGGCCTGAACCCCGTTCGTAAGCCCACTGACCGTTCCCCAGAGCCCTGATTTTATACACACGCTGAGCTTCGGATCGTCCGCATGTCGTTCCGATTTATGGCGACAAAAATAGATTATCGAAACTACTGCGCCGCATGCCAACGCCTCTACGCTCAATATTATGGCAGCAAGCAGAGTGTCCTGAGCAGTGCTGACGAAGCAGTATTTCGCGACGATTCCGCCAAATAATATTAGTATTCTGAACAACGATGCCACTTGGATGCGGCTTTCAGCAATAAGGACCTGTTCAAATACATCCGCCGCTGATGCTAATATCGATAAGAGCTGGACCGCAACGATCAGCACCGCCGCAGTCTCCGACATCGTGAGCCAAGTAAAGATACCGCCGAGAATCGACAGGGCGAATCCAAGCCCTAGTCGCAGCCAAAATGACTCGCCGGCCAAGACACGCAGTCTCCGCGCGTCTCCTTTGGACGCCGTGACGATGGCGCTTTCCAAGCTAAGCGTTGCAATAGGACCTAGGATTAACGCTAGTGTCCACCCCAAGGCGAGCTTTCCCATTTCGCCAGTGCCAAGTGCCCGGGCGATGATTATACTACCCACCGCACCGGTAAGCGCCCTAACAACTCTTTCTGTGGAATATAGTCCTACTTTAAACACTTTTAGCGTAGATTGTAGGTCCAGTGGGGCAAATAAAAAAATGTCCTATGGAACTTGCACGATTTTCGACAAAATCATTGGGCATTGATCCAGGGAATTGGGGTTTTGTAGCTCGGGTTTTAATTTTTTTCACTTGAGAGCGAGTTGAATAGGCTGCGATTTTTGATGGGGCGTGCCGGATTGCCCGCCGCAACGGTCCACGGTTCTACGTCTCGGGTCACCACAGATCGGGCCCCAACGACCGCCCCCGCCCCGATCACGACTCCTTTTCCGATAAAAGATTCAGCTGCGATCCAACAACCACTGCCGATACTTACAGAATCCCATGTCAACGGCATAGTCGGGTCGGAGTATTCGTGACTAGCCGTGCAAATGTATACTCGCTGCGAAAGAACTGTGTGATCCCCGATCTCTACGAATCCAAAATTATATATCTCGACTCCACTGCCCAAGGTGGAGCAAGCACCGACACGAAGATTCCATGGCATCCACACTCTCACTCGGTCCATAACCAAATTGGGCGATCCGATTTTCGCCCCAAACAGTCGGAGGAGCGCGACTCTTACGGGACTAAGAAACCGAAACTTGTTAGGCCAGAAAAAAAGATAGACTATCTCCCAAAGCGCACGCTTCACCAAAATGGATTTGGGCCAATTTGATACACTTTTATCAAGCCTAACATTGTTAGTCATATAACCTCCTTCTTTTCCGAGGCCCAAACTTGTTCGTAGTAGTTTTTTGCAACAGCTTCGCAACTGTTTCTTTTTTTGTGAAAGTCAAAGTAGACGCAGCCATTTTTCCGCACCTTCTCCGGACTTCTTAACCAGTAACTCAAGCACTCGGCTAACTCATCAACATTGTCGACTTCCACCTTGTTTGGCAGTTCTGACGCAGGAGGGACTGTATCTACGTTGCCTGGGGCGTTGGTGACCAAGGTTGCCAAACCCAACGCGGCGGCCTCTACTACAGCCACTGGATGGCCCTCGTTTTTGCTCGCCAGAACCGCGAACCCGCATTGCTGGGCAATACTAGTCCAATCCTTGTGATATCCACAGAATATCACGGAATCCGATAGGCCAAGCGCGTTTACCTGGATCTTCAGTTCAGATTCAAGAGGCCCCTCGCCGACTAGAAATAGTTTTGCGCCGCGTTCAACTGAATATGCCTTCTCCCACGCCGCTATTAGGCATTTATGATTTTTTACATCGGCGAAACGTGCCACACATATTACGTGCCGGCTATCGTGGGGATCCTGCCTTATTAGTTCAGTGGGGAAATCCGCCGGATTGGATAGAAGGACGAATTTTCGTGCCTGTATGGAGCTTCGTATGTCCCCCAAAACGGCTTGCGAGATGCCCACTGCGACATCTACGGAAAAAGGCCAAAGCCAAGAATAAGAACTATAAGTAAGTTGCCCTGTGTAAATGATCTTTGTCCCGAGCGCTTGGCGGACGATCCACGCTATTAATATCATGCGTCTGTGATGCACATGGATCGTATTGATTTTGTTGGCGAAGCAAAACTCTATAAGCTTAATGACTTCCAATCCGAGTCGAAAAGGATTTACTGTCATTAAGTTAACATACTCGACCTTCTGCCCTAGAAAGGCTTCTTCCTCTTCCGGCCCTGTGTATTCCGGCCCATATCCGCTGGTGACAAAAGCCCATTGGACGCCGAGCGACTGAGACGCCTTAAACAGCCGTCGCACAACCACGCTAACACCGCTGCTGCGGTAAAAGTTGGGATTAATAACGCAGATTCTCATTTGCCGATGCCGCAGGCGCGGAAGCCGATGGCGCGGAGCCTGGCGAGGTCGGTGATGTTGCGGCCGTCGAAGAGGAAGGCGGGCTTGGGCATGCCGGCGTAGATCTGGGCGTAGTCGAG
>JAIXQK010000076.1 GCA_027485795.1 Oxalobacteraceae bacterium | reverse complement strand
CTGGCGACGACTGCCTTTCGCGAATAAAACCCTTTATAATCCAACAAGTTAACAATTCGGCGGCAGCCGCTGGCTGGCCGCCGATTTCATTTATGGCAATCCGACACTATCTGACGTTTGCCGACTTCACGCTCGCCGAGTACACCTACCTGTTCGAGCGCACGAAGCTGATCAAGCGCAAGTTCAAAAACTACGAGACCTACCACCCGCTGCTCGACCGCACGCTGGTGATGGTGTTCGAAAAAAACTCGACCCGCACCCGGCTCTCGTTCGAGGCCGGTATGCACCAACTCGGTGGCGCAGCGATTTATCTCAACACCCGTGACAGCCAGCTGGGCCGTGGCGAGCCGGTAGAGGATGCCGCGCAAGTGATGTCCCGCATGTGCGACATCATCATGATCCGCACCTTTGGTCAGGAAATCATTGAGCGCTTTGCAGCGCATTCGCGCGTGCCGGTCATCAATGGCCTGACCAATGAGCATCATCCCTGCCAGGTGTTCGCGGATATCTTCACCTACACCGAGCATCGCGGCTCAATTACTGGCAAGACTGTGGCGTGGATTGGTGATGCCAACAACATGCTCTACTCGTGGCTGCAGGCAGCTGAAGTCTTCGGCTTTCACGTCAATGTATCGACACCCACTGGCTACGATATCAACCCAGCCCTGGTCGCACCAACTAATCAGCGTTACACCGTCTTCAAAAATCCAGCCGATGCCTGTGAAGCGGCTGACCTGGTGACCACCGATGTGTGGACCAGCATGGGCTATGAACAAGAAAACGCAGCGCGACTAAAAGCCTTTGATGGCTGGATCGTCGACGCTGACAAAATGAAGCGCGCCCACAAAGACGCGCTATTCATGCACTGCCTACCCGCGCACCGCGGTGAAGAAGTTGCGGCCGAAGTTATCGACGGCCCGCAGTCAGTGGTGTGGGACGAAGCAGAAAACCGGCTGCATGTACAGAAAGCCTTGCTCGAATATCTCGTGCTGGGCGAAGTTTGAATCTCCCGTCAATCAGGAAAAACTAGCAATGAGCGACATCAAGAAAGTGGTCCTTGCCTATTCGGGCGGACTGGATACCTCCGTTATTCTGAAATGGCTGCAAGATCACTACCACTGCGAAATTGTGACCTTCACCGCCGATTTGGGCCAAGGCGAAGAGCTGGACCCCGCACGCGCCAAGGCGATCAAATTCGGCATCAAGCCAGAGAACATCTACATCGATGATCTGCGCGAAGAGTTCGTGCGTGACTTCGTGTACCCGATGTTCCGTGCCAATACCATCTATGAGGGCGAGTACCTGCTCGGCACCTCGATTGCGCGCCCGCTGATCGCGAAACGCCTGATCGACATCGCGCGCGAAACCGGTGCTGATGCTATTTCGCATGGCGCCACCGGCAAGGGGAATGATCAAGTCCGTTTCGAATTGGGCGCTTATGCCTTGATGCCGAATGTGAAGATCATTGCACCCTGGCGCGAGTGGGATCTGCTCTCGCGCGAGAAGCTACTGAAATATGCAGAGGATGCCGGCATTGAGATCGACATGAAGCACAAGAACGGCGGCGCGCCTTACTCGATGGATGCCAACCTGCTGCACATCAGCTACGAAGGCCGTCATTTGGAGAACCCGGGTGCCGAGGCTGAAGAATCCATGTGGCGCTGGACTGTCAGCCCAGAGGCTGCACCGGATGCGGCAGAGTATCTGGATATTGAATTCGCACACGGCGATATCGTTGCGCTGAACGGCAAGAAGATGAGCCCGGCCGAGACACTCGCCGAGCTGAACCGCATTGGCGGCAAGCACGGCATTGGCCGCCTCGATCTGGTCGAGAACCGTTACGTCGGCATGAAGTCGCGCGGCTGCTATGAAACCCCGGGCGGTACCATCATTCTGCGTGCGCATCGTGCGATTGAATCGATCACACTCGATCGTGAAGTGGCACACTTGAAAGACGACTTGATGCCGCGCTATGCCTCGCTGATCTACAACGGCTACTGGTGGAGCCCTGAGCGCGTTGCGTTGCAAACGCTAATCGACCATACCCAGCAGCGCGTGAATGGCTGGGTACGGTTAAAACTGTATAAAGGCAATGTGATCGTTGTCTCGCGTGACTCGAAGACCGACTCACTGTTCGATCAAACCATTGCGACGTTTGATGAAGATGGCGGCGCGTACGATCAAGCGGATGCAGGTGGCTTTATCAAGCTGAATGCGCTGCGTATGCGTATCGCTGCCAATGCGCAGATCAAACGCGGCAAGTAACTAGATTTAATTCAAGGGAAAATAATGAGCACTCAATTCGATAATGTCTCCGTCGTCAAGAAAGCCAATATCTTTTTTGATGGTAAGTGTGTTTCACACAATGTACTGTTTGCCGATGGCACTCGAAAATCGGTCGGCGTGATTTTCCCATCCTCACTGGTATTCAATACCGGTGCGCCAGAAATTATGGAAATCAACGGGGGTAAGTGCCGCGTTCGCCTGAAAGGTGAAACTGAGTGGAAGACTTACGAAGGTGGCCAGAGCTTCCATGTACCGGGTGATTCGAGCTTTGATATCGAGACGATTGAAACGCTAGATTACGTTTGTCACTTTGGTTGATGATGTGGGCTAGCATGCCCTACAGAATACCCCGCTGCGGCGGGGTTTTTTTATGGCAGATCTCTATGCGAACCAGAAATCTAATCAGCCCATTTCTCGCACGTTATCTGCTCGTAGAGACTAGCGGTACTTTAGAACTGATCTTATCAATAGCTACTAGACAATCACCGGCTCAGGCTCCAGCACCACACCGTACTTCGCTTGTACCTCTTCGCGAATCTTGTTTGAAAGTCGGAGCACATCAGCACCGTTCGCCCCACCTCGATTCACCAGCACCAGCGCCTGGTTTTCGTGAACACCAGCGGCGCCCATCGACTTCCCCTTCCAGCCACATTGGTCGATCAGCCAGCCAGCGGCGAGTTTGTAACTCCCATCTGGCTGTGGGTAACTCACCAGCGCTGGGTATTGGGCAAGCAGTGAATTTCGCTGCTCTGCGCTCACGACCGGGTTTTTGAAAAAACTGCCTGCGTTCCCTACTTTGGCCGGGTCGGGTAGCTTGCGGGTTCGGATAGCGATGACTGCATCGGCGATCTCTTGCGCACTTGGATTCGCGACACCCCGTGATGCAAGCTCAGCTGCTAACTCTGCATAGCGCAGGTTTGGCTGCCACGACTTCGGCAAGGCAAAGCTCACCTCAAGAATAATCGCCCGTTCTCGTAATGCATGCTTGAAAATGCTGTCGCGGTAAGCAAAGGCACAATCCATCTTCGACAAATGGAATAACTCGCCTGACGTCATATCGAATGCTGTCAGTGAATGAAAAAAATCTGCCAGCTCACTGCCGTAGGCACCAATATTTTGAATCGGCGAAGCGCCGACGTTACCGGGTATCAGTGATAGATTTTCCAGCCCGGGTAATCCTTGCGCCAGCGTCCACTGCACAAAGGCATGCCAGTTTTCACCCGCTTGCGCGGTCACGAATACCTGCTGCCCATCCTCGCCGGTGATGGCGATACCTTGTGTAGCGATATGCAGTGCCAGGCCGGAAAAATCTTTCGTCAGCAGCAGGTTGCTACCGCCGCCGAGGATCAGTCTCGGCATGGTACGCAGGCTAGGCTCACGATACAGCGCATCCAGCTGCGCGATATCGGTCACTTCGAGAAAGTGCGCAGCCTTGGCATCAATACCGAAGGTATTCAATGCGCGCAGCGAGTACTGAGGCTGAATCTCAAGTGGGGATGCCATGGGCTGCAGATTATACCGACCGGGTCACAGCCAAGCCGGGACGCTCCTCTATAATACGTGGCATCTATTTTTATCCGGAGCAGCCCATGCCCTCGTTCGATATCGTCTCTGAAGCTAACCAGGTCGAGGTCAGAAATGCAGTTGATCAGGCCAACAAGGAAATTACAACGCGTTTTGACTTCAAAGGCAGTGATGCGCGCGTCGAGCAAAAAGAGCATGAGCTGACTGCTTACGCAGACAGCGATTTTCAGCTGGGGCAGGTGCGGGATGTACTGACCAATAAAATGGCCAAGCGAAATGTTGATGTGCGCTTCCTGGATCTCGGCAAGATCGAGAAGATCGGCGGCGACAAGGTCAAGCAAGTGATCAAGGTGAAGAACGGTATTGAGACCGATGCCGCCAAGAAGATTCAACGCATCATCAAGGATAGCAAGATCAAGGTTCAGGCGAGCATTCAGGGGGAGTCGGTGCGCGTGCAGGGTGCGAAGCGCGATGATCTACAGGCGACGATTGCCCTGCTGAAGAAAGAGGTGACTGATCTACCGCTGGAATTCAATAACTTCCGCGACTAAACCAAGCTCACTGAATGCGTATCGCAGAGCGATACGCACGCGCTCATTCCTTCTCGCTATGCAGTCTCCGCTGTCTGACTGACGCCGCCAGATTTTCCAGCACCTGCAAGCTGCTATCCCAATCGATGCAACCATCGGTGATCGACTGGCCATAGGTCAGTTCTTTACCCTCCACTAGGTCCTGACGGCCGCCGACCAAGTGTGACTCGACCATCACACCGATGATGCGGTCGTCACCCGCCGCAATTTGCTCGCCGATGTTGGCGCAGACAGGTACCTGATTCTCTGGCTTCTTCGAGCTATTGGCATGTGACGCATCGATCATCAGCTTTTGTGCCAAGCCATTCGCGCCGAGTGCGAGGCAAGCCTCTTCGACACTGGCAGCATCGTAGTTCGGTGCCTTACCACCACGAAGAATAATGTGGCAATCCTCATTGCCACCGGTGGAGACGATGGCCGAATGACCACCCTTGGTCACTGATAAAAAATGATGAGGCTGCGAGGCGGCTTTGATCGCATCAGCGGCGATTTTGATATTGCCATCGGTGCCGTTCTTGAAACCAACCGGGCATGACAAACCTGAGGCCAGCTCGCGATGTACTTGCGACTCAGTGGTACGTGCGCCAATCGCGCCCCAGCTAATCAGATCAGCGATGTATTGCGGGCTAATCACATCCAGAAACTCGGTACCCGCTGGCAGGCCGAGCGCATTTATCTTCGCCAGCAGCTCGCGAGCAATCCGCAGGCCGTCGTTGATGCGGAAGCTGTTATCGAGGTAAGGATCGTTAATGAGTCCTTTCCAGCCGACCGTGGTGCGAGGCTTCTCGAAGTAGACACGCATCACGATTTCAAGATCGTCTTTCAGGCGCTCACGCTGCTCGATCAGTCGGTGCGCGTACTCCATACCAGCTTTGGTGTCATGGATGGAGCAAGGGCCGATCACGACCATTAAACGGTCATCTTGCCCATGCAGGATGCGGTGCAGCGCGGTGCGCGCGTTCGCAGTCACCGTCGCGATTTTTTCGTCGCAGGGGAATTCTCGAATCAAATGCGACGGCGGCGTCAGTTCTTTCAATTCTCTGATCCTTAGATCATCAGTGCGTGGCATGGTTTCTCCAAATTTGTCTCGGGTACAGAAAACAAAAAACCGCCATCGCTGGCGGTTTTCAAGATTCGGTTCGGTGACTGCTTTTGCGCGACCTTACCGCTTCTCTACCGCCCGGGTGCCGGGGTGGTCGAAGCCGTAAAAAAAGCAAAAGCGCAGTGCAAACATGGCGAGCGAGCAGTCAGGTTCAATCAAGCCGCGATGTTGCTACAAGTCGGTGTTTTTAGCAAGACTGATGCCAAATAATTAATCAGCCCGTACCGCCGACGGTGAGATCCTCGATCCGCAGCGTTGGCTGTCCCACGCCGACCGGTACGCTCTGACCGTCTTTGCCGCAGACGCCAACACCCGAATCAAGCCGCATATCGTTACCAATCATCGAGACGCGATTCAGCACATCCGGCCCATTACCGATCAGGGTAGCGCCCTTGACCGGGTAGGCCAGCTTGCCGTCCTCGATCATCCAAGCCTCGCTAGCCGAGAACACAAACTTGCCATTCGTGATGTCGACCTGACCACCGCCAAAGTTCACGGCGTAGAGTCCTTTTTTGACGGAGGCAATGATCTCTTCCGGATCGCGATCACCTCCCAGCATGTAGGTATTGGTCATGCGCGGCATCGGCAAATGGGCATAAGATTCGCGCCGACCGTTGCCCGTGGTGGGCATTTTCATCAAACGCGCGTTCAAAGTGTCCTGGATATAGCCACGCAGAATGCCATCTTCGATCAAGGTGGTGCACTGGGTCGCGTTACCTTCATCGTCTACATTTAACGAGCCGCGTCGGTCTGCGATGGTGCCGTCATCCACCACGGTCACGCCCTTGGCAGCGACGCGCTCACCGACACGACCAGCGAAGGTACTAGAGCCTTTGCGGTTGAAGTCGCCTTCCAAGCCATGACCAATCGCCTCATGTAACAACACGCCAGGCCAACCAGGGCCAAGCACGACGGTCATCGGCCCTGCCGGTGCCGGTTTTGCCTCGAGGTTGGTCAGCGCTGCATTGACAGCTTCGTTGACGTACTTGTGCAATAACTCTTCACCGAAGTATTGGAAGTCGTAACGACCGCCGCCACCAGCAGTGCCAACTTCACGTCGGCCGTTCTGCTCGGCGATCACAGTCAGTGAGAGACGGACCAATGGCCGCACGTCCGCTGCAATTACACCATCGCTACGCACCACCAGCACTACATCATGTTCGCCTGACAAACCTGCCATGACCTGAACGATGCGCGGATCTTTGGCGCGTGCGAGGCGCTCGATTCTTTCGAGCAGTTGCACTTTGGCGGTTGCATCGAGCGAGACCACCGGATCATGGGCGTGATACAGCGCCCGCGCCGAACCCGGCTTGATCGAAGAGGCGAGTTTGACCCGACCAGCGCCACGGCGTGCAATTGTGCGTGTCGCTTCCGCTGCATCAAGCAATGCGCGCTCGGAAATTTCGTCGGAATAGGCGAACGCGGTCTTGTCGCCCGAGATCGCACGCACACCCACACCCTGATCAATCGAAAAACTACCCGTCTTCACGATGCCTTCTTCAAGACTCCAGCTTTCGCTTTTGGTGAATTGAAAGTAAAGATCGGCGTAATCCACCTTGTGCGTGAAAATCGAGCCCAGCGCATTCAGCAACTTGCCTTGATCAAGACCGTTTGGCGTTAGCAGCAAGTTGGTCGCAGTCATGTGCGATTGCAGATTGGGTTCAATGATATTCATGCTCGCTCGGTGTGTTGGGTGTAAGTCGTGATTCTAATAGATCGGGCGTTTGCACGCCGTGAGCTGACTGGCTCAAAGCGTACGGTGTTGCAGCGCTGGCAAGCTGGCGCGAATACCCATCATCGAGTCGAGGTCAATCTCGCCCGCTACCAACCCTTCACCTTCAGCCAGTTGCGCGCACACCTCGCCCCAGGGGTCGACCAGCATGCTGTGGCCCCAGGTACGACGACCGTTCGGATGCAGGCCACCTTGCGCAGCGGCGAGCACGTAGCACTGATTCTCGATAGCCCGTGCGCGCAGCAAAACTTCCCAATGCGCACGACCCGTGGTGGCGGTAAATGCAGCGGGCATGACGATCAGATCGCACTGCCCCATGGCGCGATACAACTCGGGGAAACGTAAGTCATAGCAGATCGATAGCCCAACCCGAGCGAAGGGTGTCTCGAGGACGGCCACCTCGCTGCCGGGCACAATGGTGCGTGACTCGTCATAGGATTCTTCGCCACGTGTAAATCCAAACAGGTGGATTTTGTCGTAACGGCTAGCGAGCGTGCCATCCGGTGCATAAGCCATGAGGCTATTGAGTACTTTGCCGGATTGATGCGACTTCAATGGCAGGGTACCTCCCAGCAGCCAGATGCCACACTCGCGCCCAAGGTTAGCGAGAAAATTCTGTAGCGGCCCATCACCGGCGGGCTCGGCAATCTCCACCTTATCGTGCTCGTCACCACCCAAGACGGCCCAGTACTCCGGTAGCAGTACCAACTGCGCACCTGCGGCGGCGGCCTCGCGAACCAGCCGTGCTGCTGTCTCACAGTTCTTGGCAGGATCTGGCGTAGATACCATCTGCACAGCAGCTACCTTGAATGGTCTTATGTTGGTTTTCTCATTCATACAGAGGGATTTTTTTGTTGAATTGCGTCCAGCCTATTGGCCATTACCTGACTCAACCGGCTTGCGTCGAGCTGTTAACTTTTTAATGACAGGATCCTTCCACGGACCCGTCACCTGATAATCTTGCGTGAGCACGGCGGCTACCGGATTTTTTAGAAAAAACTGAGCCAAGAACGCGCCTAATCCGACCACTGGGTTGACAGCCAGGCCATACACGACAGATGCGCCCGCTGCATTTAATTCGGGAATTACCACGACCGTGAGGTTTTGTGTTTCGCCGATAAGATCAACCGTGCCGTCCATCAGAACAACTGCATTCGGCCCCCGCATCTTGAAGCTGTCAGTCTTGAGTATTCCGCGTGAGATGGTCGCGGTACTGGCAATGCCATCGAACGCGAACCCTTCGGAAAAGATATCGCGAAAGTCGAGCGTCAGACGACGCGGCAACGACTGCAAACTCATCACACCAAGTAATTTTGCCACGCCGGGATCTGCCTTCAAAAACTGACCACTACCAAGCTTCAAACTCAAATTACCTGAGAGGGTAGGAAAATCGAACTGGGATGGATCTCCTCGCCAACTTAGATCGCCTTCCATCTTGCCCTTACCACCGCGCAGGGTACGCTCAAAGCCAACGCGGTCCAATAACACTCCAGCATCGGTGATATCCAGTTCATAGTTGAGCGTACTCTGGCTCTCGTTCTGGCTGGCTACCCAGCGACCAGTAGCGCGTAAAGCCGCACCCGGGTTAGTGATCGCCAGCTTGCTGATACGCCACTCCCGGCCGGGAGCATTGGTAAGACTACCGTTGGTCGCCGCCAGCTCCAGTCGACCCAGCCTCATGCCATGCAGCTCGAAGTTATCGGCGATAACATCTAATCCAGGTAGCTCGGTGAATGATTTCTTCCCTGCCAGCAGGTCGCTCATACTTGATCGGTCCCGCTCCTCGATCTTCAGCTGCATCAACCGCGCTGTAATCTTGCCAGCACCACGCTCTGACCATGGGTCCTCCCACGTAGCACGACCTGACATGGCATTCATGTTCAGGTTGATCTGCCAACCACCTCGAATACGATTCGCGCCAATCACTGCATTATCAAAGTTGCGTTCAGCGAATGTGAGCTCCGTCACCCGTAGGTTGATCGCATCAATTGCAAAGAAAGCTTGCTCTGGCGACATGCTCTCGGTTGAGGATGTCGTATCAGCGCCCAGGCTGTTCAAGACATTGCGCCACGCATCCGCATCAAGCGTCGGAAGATTGATCGCCAAGGCAACGCCACTTTCATTGCCAGGGATGGATGTATTCACGCCAATCCCACCCCGCACCAGCTTCCAGCTGGCGTTGCCAGAGGCCGGTCGGGTTCGCAAATAGCGTGCGGAAATATTACGACCGAGCGTGAGCCGAATCTCTTCTGACTGGGTCGAATTGTCGAGCATGGCCGAAGGCGTGATGGCGACACGCAGCGGGAAGCTTTCTGGACCGGCTTTACGGAGCGGCAACGGCAGATCAATGCCAAGCCCAACCAGATTCGAGTCAAGCGAGAAATCGGTACGCTGATCGCGGATCTTGAGATTCGCAACGTAACGCGTACTGCCGGAGAGCTTGCGCATAAAACGCTTGGCCGTCTGATCTGTGACGAAACGCCCAAGACCGTCTGCGGTCACTGAACCCTCAAAACGAACTTGCGTACTTCCATCGCGTTGCGTACCGCCACTGATTACCACCGAACCGCCTAATGAATTTCCTTGCAGTGATGTAATTTGGAATCCGTGATCGGTGAACCCGAGCTCACCCTGAACAGCGCTAACACTGGGCAATGATGGCCATAACTGAATTTCGTTTCCTGCAAATTTCACAGCGCCCTGCACACTCGCTTTACCCTCATCGGCCAGAGGAATTTGCATCTTTAAGCTTAATCTCGCCATCCCTGATGAGCGCGTATCTGCGGTAAGCTGATCGATCCAGCCTGCGACTGGTGTCGCATTCACATAAGTGAGCATTACCGGCAGCATAGCGTTCGCATTACCGTTGACATCAAGGTGAGGTGCGTTGGCCATCAGATCAGGAATAACTACGTCGACGTTCGACAGCAGGATGCCTAAGGTCTTGGCAGCGTCGGCATGAATGTGAAGCCTGGATCGGTCGATCGTTACCCGCGCATCAATATCATCAATGTGTGGCCAAAGGGGCGTGCGACGATCTGCTGCCAACATCCGCGGTGCAGGGCTCAGGCGTCCTTGCTTGACGCGGGCGCTCAGCTTGAATATGCCGTCAGTACTCACGCCGGCGGGTCGCGCTCGAAACGGAAACTCATTCAAGTCACCGCGAATCGTCACACTCACATCTTCTGCACGACCATCCAGCAGGCCTGCACTCATCCAATCGCGGGGGTCACGACCGATAGCCGCGGGCAAGTAATCCACGACCCGATTCAGCGCAACGCTGGGAAAGCTTGCCTGCAAATCGACACTACCGAGTTTGCCTGGCGATATAGGCCAAGGCAGCAAGTGGGTGCCCTCCAATCTCCCCCGGAGCCCGGCTTGCTGAAAGTCGAGACGCTTGAGCCTGATTGATAAAGCGCGACGGTTTTCTCGGAGTGACCAGTCACCGTCCAAATCAAGCTGCTCGAATATCATGGCGGGTACGCCCAAGTAATTGGCAGTTTGTAACGTGCTGTTTTCAGATTTGAGTCTGATGTGACCACCATCCTGGTCTGCATCAATATCGCCCGACAAGCCATCAAAGCCAAGTACCGATGAAGACGAACCATCAACAGCCGCCAGCCGCTGCTTCAGCGCGAGCCGCTCAAAACTGCCACGTAGCTTGAAAGCTGCTTCTCCCGGTAACGCACCCTCCCAACTTGCCGCGAAGTCTCTCAGTTGGCCACGCAAGCCAAGTTCACCCAGCAGCTTTCGTTCAGACGCAGATAGGGGTAAGTGATCGGCCAGTCGAGATAGCGCATCAAGATCGATCTGCGTCATCTTCAATTCATGGCGCTCGCGCTTGTTGCCGCTCGCTGGGATGAAGCGATGGCTGGCCGTGGTGCGCGGTAGTACGGAGCCTTGGTCGGTACGCAATGAAAAATCGGTGAGCTGAATCTGGTGCCCCTTGCTGCCAAATGAGAACCATTGGGTCTTCAGACCCGTGCTTGATTCCTCCACCGAGATTCGGCCACCGACTTCCATCAACTTCAGCGGCAGCAGATCCTCGGCCAGCGTGACCGCCACATTTTTCATGGCCAAATCAGCGGTCAGGTTATCGATCGAACCACCATCAAAACTGACCCAGCTACGCAGCGCTCCCTCACCGCCCGCCAATTTATAGGGTAAGTCAAGATAAGGCCGCCATGCATCGAAGTGCGCCTCACGCACATCCGAATAAAACTTACCGGACCAACGCGAAAAATCGGCTCGGTTACGTGAAAACGGCGGATACGTAAACTCGACTCGCAGATCAATCGGCGCCGCTAATTCAGCAGGTGGCGTAGCCATCAAGGCCGCCCGATGCGATCGCCAGCCATTGCGAAGGACAAAGCTGATCTCCGACAAAGTCAGTTCTGGCGCGTCGCGTTGCCGGTCAAGCCAGCGCAGCTTACCCGACCTCACCACAATCTCCGGCTGATCCAGCAGCCAATTCAGCACTCGACTATCGTCCGGTTGGCCGGTGTCGATGGGCATGCCAGCCACGTACAAGCGACCATTGGCGTCGCGCTCGATGTCCAGGTCCGGCTGCACAATCTCAAGTGAGCGAAGCTGAATCTGTCCCAGCAACGAGGACCAGGAGATTGTCGCGTTGACCCGGGGCAGTAGCAGTGCTTGGTCGCCGTGCTCATCGCGAATCAACACCCCCTCCAACTGGAGGTTAGGCATCAGGCCGTACCAGCGCGCACTGATAGCGGCAATCTCGACAGGCCGTTGAAGCATCTGGCTGGCAACGCTAGCAACGGTGGACTTATAGTGATCGATATTGGGCAGCACTACATAGCGCAGCCCTAGAAACAGCCCGCAGAAAGCAAAGTAGAAAACCGCAACGGTGACCCCCAACCAATACATCGAGCGGCGTGACAGATGGGTCAACGATCCCAGAACCGAGATGAACGCGGCCCAACGGCTTACCCCTGCGGGTAGCGGTGCTTCAGTCGTTGGGAGCTCGGTTGACATCGGGGGCAAGTATCATCAGGTTCTAGCGGACCGCATCATCGTCGGAGAGACCCGGGCAGTCGCAATTTTATTATCATATCTGCAAGCTGGCAGGTGCTCCGCACCGCTCGTCAAGACCCCAATCATGAACAGCAACCCGCAATTAGCCCGCAGTGAACCCTCACGTTTTGTTCAGCGCTGGCTATCTGCCGACCCAGCTCGCGTCGCTGAGCTCGAGGAACTGACAGGATTATCGCTTGACCAGCTCGACCTTGCCGATTTGCTGAAAAAGCAGTTAGGCCGAGCCGCTTCGCTCCCGGCGGCAATGCGGCGCCTGCGCAATTTGCTGGTAGCCGCCATTGCCACGCGCGACCTCGGTGGATACGCCGAATTAAATGAGGTGCTAAAAGCGATTTCGCGCTTTGCTGATTTCGCTGTCAACACGCACCTCAATGCACGTTATCAAGAAATGTGCGACCTGCACGGCACCCCGACCGGTGAAGAATCGGGTCGGACGCAGCACATGATTGTGGTTGGCATGGGCAAGCTGGGTGGGCACGAGTTGAATGTGTCATCGGACATTGATCTGATTTTCCTCTATCCCGAAGATGGTGAAACTGTTCGCACTCAGGAACACCAGCGGTCTCTATCGAATCATGAGTTTTTCGTTCGTCTCGGTCGCAAGCTGATTGGTGATATCGCGGAAATCACCGAGGAGGGTTTCAGCTTTCGTGTCGATATGGCGCTACGACCGAACGGCGGCTCGGGGCCGCTGGCAGCCAGTTTCGCCATGCTTGAGACCTATCTTGTCACGCAAGGGCGTGAATGGGAACGCTACGCTTGGGTGAAAGCGCGCGCACTGACTGGTACCGCAGAAGATATCGACGCACTGACCCAGACAGTGCAGCCATTTGTTTACCGCCGCTACCTCGACTTTGGCGCCATCAAGGCATTGCGCAACATGCACGCGCAAATACGCGCAGAAGTAGTTCGGCAAGAGACGCGACACACGCAGCGTAATGTGAACGTCAAACTCGGTCGTGGTGGAATTCGAGAAATCGAGTTTCTGACACAGGTGTTTCAATTGATCCGTGGCGGGCGCGATCCTGCGCTACGCGATAGGTCAACACGTACGACGCTGAAGACGATTGCCGACAAAAAACTGCTGAGTGCTGATGTCGTCGATCGCCTGCTGAGCAGCTACCGCTTCCTGCGAAATCTGGAGCATCGAATACAGTATCTCGATGATGCACAGAGCCACGTGCTGCCGCCCAATGATGAAGATCGTCTGCGAATCGCCCAGATGATGGGTTATAACGATGTCGACGCGCTGATCCAAGCCCATGAAGACTGTAGCCAGTGGGTTGCCGCACAATTTGATGCAATGTTCGAAGAAAAAAGCGGCCAGCGCGTCACCGAGAACAATAGCGGAACACCCACCGCGCTGGATGAACTCGACGAAGAGGCAATGGCGGCTTATCTTCAGTCGCTCAGCTTCGATGAGCCCACACTCACGGCGCAACGCTTGCTGTCCACGCTACGCTCGAGTCGTATGCAATCGCTACCCGAGCAACGGAAAATACAGTTACATACGCTGATCCGTAGTGCGTTGCCGATCGTGGTTGCAGAGCCCGGCACCCGATCCGTCACCTTGAATCGTGTGCTCGATCTATTCGAAGCGATCGCGCGCCGCTCGGCTTACCTAGAGTTGCTCACTGAGTTCCCGCAGGCACTGGCGCGAGTCATACGCATGATTGCCGCCAGCGCTTGGGCAGCGCAATATCTCAATCGACATCCGGTACTGATGGATGAGCTGCTCGATGCCTCTGCGCTTGAAACCGAGCCCGATTGGCATGCCTTCGCGACAGAGTGCCGACAGCGGCTGATCGCCTTCGAGGGCGATACCGAGCGGCAAATGGATCTGCTGCGTGAACAGCACCATTCCCAGCAATTCCGACTACTGGCACAAGATCTCGGTGGGCTACTCACCGTTGAACGACTGGCCGACCACCTGTCTGCGCTGGCTGATGTTCTGGTCGCAGTGACCATTGAAGCGGTGTGGCAGACTCTACCCGGCCGTCATCGTGAGCGTCCCGCTTTCGCGGTGATTGCCTACGGCAAGCTGGGTGGCAAAGAACTGGGCTACGCGTCCGATCTAGACCTGATCTTTTTGTACGATGACCAGGATCAGGATGCGCCACCACTGTACGCAAAACTGGCACAGCGTTTCATTACCTGGATGACGAGCCATACCGCAGCAGGCGTACTGTTTGATATCGATGTGGCGCTGAGGCCCGATGGTGCCAGTGGATTATTGGTCTCATCGTTCACCGCATTTGAAAAATACCAGCACCAATCCGCCTGGGTTTGGGAGCATCAGGCGCTGACACGGGCACGTTTCTGCGCTGGTGATACAGCGATCGGTGAACGTTTCGAACATTTACGGGTTGTACTACTTCAGCAGCCGCGTGATGCGGCGAAGCTTCGCGAGGAAGTACTCACAATGCGCAAGCGCATGCATGACGCTCACCCTAACCGTTCTGCAGATTTCGACCTGAAACATGACCCAGGCGGCATGATCGATATCGAGTTTATCGTTCAGTACCTCGTGCTGCTTCACGCGCATGAGCACGAAGAACTCACCGCCGACGTCGGCAATATTGCACTGCTAAAGCTGGCTGACCAGATTGGACTGATCGATCCCAAGCTCGCGACCGAAGTCGCCGATGCTTACCGTGAATTTCGTCGACTGCAGCACAAGATCCGGCTGCGTGGTGAGGACCGGGCACGCATCGAGCCATCGGCTATCGCCGCCATGCGCGACGCTGTCATTTCGCTCTGGCAGCAGATTTTTATCCCTCAGTAGCCGCTTAGCCGCGGCCCAGCTACTCCTCGGCCTGATACAAACGCACCATTAGTTGTGCAATCGCCACAACTTTATTGCTAATTAGATAATTCATCCGGACAATCCCATGTGCTTTTCCGACAACTTCCCGACCCGGTCTCTAGACTAAGTGCCGGTCGGATTTTCCCGATACGGCCATGAGAACTCAATTCATCACGCTCGGCATTTGCCTCGGCTTACTAACCGCCTGCGCAAGCCAGCCCACCCAAACCACTGATAAAAACAACCTGACTGCGGGACAAGTCAGTCTGACGCTAAAAAAGAACAACACCACGCAGCAGGAAGTCGTCGAAGCGTTTGGGTCGCCCAACCTGGTGACTCAGAGCGCAGATGGTGAAGAAGTCTGGACATACCAGAAGCACGCCACCGTTTCGAACTCCAGTTCAAATGGTTTCAGCGCAACCATCATCCTGCTCGGTGGCGGTCGCAGCAGCTCAGGATTCGAGCAATCCAGCCGCACCATCACGCTGATCATCAAATTCAAGGAAATCAACGGCGTGAAAACCGTGGTGGATTTCTCTTCTCGCTCTTCATCGTTCTAAGGAGATCTATACATGAAAATTCAACGGGCTTTGCTGTTGGCCGTACCGTTGCTGCTGACAGCCTGCGCGACGGATGGTGGCGCACCGCAAAAAACTTCTCTGGAGATACAAAGCTTTCAGTCTAAGCAATTTGAGGCCGATAAAAAAACGGCTTTTAATTCAACCATGTCGGTGTTTCAAGATCTCGGGTATGTGGTCAACTCCGCAAGCCTTGAGACTGGCTTCATTACTGCAGAATCACCGCTGAAAGGCGCAGATGGCATGCAGGCCTTCCTCGAAAATATTAGTAATATGCGATCCGAAGGCAAGACTGCGGTGACCGCATTCGTGGAAGAGATTAACGGGAAGACGACTAAGGTGCGCTTGAGTTTTGTTCAGCGCGACAAGATGCTGAGGGAGTACGGACAACAAGCCAACCGCGAAAAGCCCATTCTTGACCCCAAGGTCTATGAGTCGGCGTTCAACAAAATTGGTGATGCGATATTTATCAGGACATCGCAGAAGTAAAGTCTATTTGAAAGCAAAAAAGGATCGCAGGTGCGATCCTTTTTTTGGCCACAACGAATGGGGCTACTCGTTTGGTTATTTCGCTGTCATTAGAGCGACGGTGGTATCTAACATGCGATTGCTAAAGCAAAAAAGGATCACAAATGCGATCCTTTTTTTCGCCGCTCCGCGTCGACCCACTCAGTGTGGCTTCGGCCGGCCCTTCGGGCCTTAACTTAGCTTCGCTAAGTTAGCCTACGCCGCAATGAATGGGGCTCTACTCGCTTGGTTACTTTGCTGTCATTAGGGCGACGGTGGTGTCTAACATACGGTTACTAAAGCAAAAAAGGATCGCAAATGCGATCCTTTTTTCGCCGCTCCGCGTCGACCCACTCAGTGTGGCTTCGGCCGGCCCTTCGGGCCTTAACTTCGCTTCGCTAAGTTAGCCTACGCCGCAATGAATGGGGCTCTACTAGCTTGTTTACTTTGCTGTCATTAGGGCGACGGTGGTGTCTAACATACGGTTACTAAAGCAAAAAAGGATCGCAAATGCGATCCTTTTTTTCGCCGCTCCGCGTCGACCCACTCAGTGTGGCTTCGGCCGGCCCTTCGGGCCTTAACTTAGCTTCGCTAAGTTAGCCTACGCCGCAATGAATGGGGCTCTGCTCGCTTGGTTACTTTGCTGTCATTAGGGCGACGGTGGTGTCTAACATACGGTTACTAAAGCCCCATTCATTGTCATACCACGAAGACACTTTGACGAGGCGTCCTGAGACTTTGGTCAAGGTTGCATCGAAATTGGAGGAGGCTGGGTTGTGGTTGTAATCGATCGAGACCAGCTGCTCGGTGTTGTACGTCAGCACCCCATGCAACGGACCGTCGGCCGCTTCTTTCATGATCGCATTGACTTCTTCGACTGTGGTGTCGCGCGCTGCGATGAAGGACAGATCTACCACCGAAACATTGATGGTCGGGACACGAATCGCATAGCCATCAAGCTTGCCATCCAACTCTGGCAAAACCAGCCCAACAGCAATAGCAGCGCCGGTTTTGGTTGGGATCATCGACATGGTTGCCGAGCGAGCGCGACGCAGGTCTTCGTGCATCACGTCCGTCAGTACCTGATCATTGGTGTAAGCATGCACCGTGGTCATCAGACCGTTCAATAAGCCAATCTTGTCGTTCAACGGTTTGACCAATGGTGCCAGGCAGTTGGTGGTGCAGGAGGCGTTTGAGATCACCGTGTGGGACGATTTCAGTACCGACTGATTGACGCCGTAAACCACGGTCGCATCGACATCCTTGCCGCCGGGTGCCGAGATGATGACTTTCTTGGCGCCACCTTTCAGGTGGGCCGATGCTTTTTCTTTGGAGGTGAAAAAGCCGGTGCATTCGAGCACCACATCAACACCCAACTCACCCCATGGAATCTGCGCTGGATCGCGCTGGGCAAACACCCGAATCTTGTCGCCGTTGACGATCATGTAATCACCGTCGACCGTGACCGTACCAGGAAACTTGCCGTGCGCTGTGTCGTAGCGCGTCAGGTGCGCATTGGACTCTGGCTGGCCGAGATCGTTGATCGCGACGATCTGGATATCGTTTTTCTTACCGCCTTCGTAATGTGCGCGCAGTATGTTACGGCCGATTCGACCGTAACCGTTGATGGCAACATTGATGGTCATGGAGTTCTCCTGAGTACGATAGTTATTAACCGTGTCTGTTCAGACTAGTGCAATACCGATCTAACCGCGGCCACCACGCGATCGGTGGTGAAGCCAAAATATTTGAACAATGCGCCAGCCGGTGCGGACTCGCCGAAGGTATCGATACCAATCACCTTGCCCTCGAGTCCGACATACTTGAACCAGAAATCGGTCACGCCGGCCTCGACTGCAACGCGCGGCATGGCTTTGGGCAGCACACTGGCTTGGTACTCGGCATCTTGACGCGCGAACACGTCAGCACAAGGCATCGACACTACACGTACCGGCACACCTTCAGCAGCCAATTGCTCGGCTGACTTTAGCGCCAACTCGATCTCCGAGCCAGTTGCAATAATCAAAGCCTTTGCATTCGGCGCATCACGCAGTACATAGGCACCCCGCGAAATGGCAGCAATCTGCCCCGAATCACGCTCGACAAAGGGCAAGTTCTGCCGCGAAAAAATCAGGGTACTCGGACCGTCGTGTCGTTTAACTGCCTCAGCCCAAGCTACTGCCGACTCCACGGTATCGCAAGGACGCCAGTTATCCAATTGCGGTATCAAACGCAAGCTGGAGACATGTTCAACCGATTGATGGGTCGGACCATCTTCGCCTAACCCGATCGAGTCATGCGTAAACACGAACAAGCTGCGCTGCTTCATCAAGGCAGCCATCCGCAGCGCGTTGCGGCTGTAATCAGAAAAGGTGAGGAAGGTCGCGCCAAAAGGAATAAAGCCGCCATGCAGAGCAATACCATTCATGATGGCGCTCATGCCGAACTCACGCACACCGTAATTGATGTGGTTACCCGGTTGCCCGGCGCGGACTGCGACGCACTCTTTCCAGTTGGTGAGGTTTGAGCCAGTCAGATCGGCTGATCCACCGAGGAATTCCGGCAATACGGCCGACAAAGCCTGAATCGCGTTTTGGCTTGCCTTGCGGGTTGCTATCGTTTCCTTCTTTTCGACGCAGGCAGCAATCATCGCAGCGACGGTTTTATCAAAGCCAACTGGCAGTTCACCTTTCATGCGGCGTTCGAACTCTGCTGCATCGGCAGGGAACTGCTGACGGTAGTCGGCAAATGTCTTACTCCATGCCGACTGCAGATCCTTGCCCTTGGCTTTTGCATCCCAAGCGGCGTAGACATCCGCAGGAATCTCGAAAGGTGGCGAAGTCCAGCCGATGGCTGCACGCGTGGCAGCAATCTCGGTATCGCCAAGTGCGGCACCATGAACCTTGTCGGTACCTTGCATGTTCGGTGCACCCTTGCCGATCACGGTCTTGCAGCAGATTAGGGTCGGCTTGTTCGAGCCCTTGGCTTGCGTAATTGCAGCATCGATCGCAGCAACATCATGACCATCAACACTGGGTATCACGTTCCAGCCGTAGGCTTCGAACCGTTTTGGTGTGTTGTCCTTGAACCAGCCCTCGACCTCGCCATCGATAGAGATACCGTTATCGTCATACAGCACGATCAGTTTCGATAGCCCCAGGGTGCCTGCGAGCGAGCAGACTTCATGGCTGATGCCCTCCATCAGACAACCGTCACCCAGGAACACATAGGTGTAGTGGTCGACGATATCAAAGCCGGGCTTGTTGAAACGTGCTGCCAGCAACCACTCAGCCAGCGCCATGCCTACCGCATTTGCGATACCTTGCCCCAGCGGCCCGGTAGTCGTCTCAATACCAGGAGTAATGTCAACCTCGGGATGGCCAGGTGTCTTTGAGTGCAGCTGGCGGAAATTCTTCAGCTCTTCCATCGGCAAGTCATAACCGGCCAGGTGCAGTAAGGCGTAATGCAACATGGAGCCGTGGCCATTCGAGACCACAAACCGATCACGATCCGCCCAGCGCGGATCAGCGGGATTGTGGCGCAAGTGATTCGACCAAAGCGCGACCGCGATCTCAGCCATGCCCATGGGCATGCCAGGGTGGCCTGAATTCGCCTTTTGTACGGCGTCCATTGCCAACGCGCGAATCGCGTTCGCCATATTGCGGGTGTCTTGGGAGGTAGTCATGTTGGCAAGCCGGGCTAGATTCGACGGCCGTCGGCGGCGAGAGCGCAGACCGGTGGAAAAGGGCGCGATTTTACCAGACCACCCCCGCCCACTTACAATCAGCGAGTGCCGTCACCCACCCCACTCAGCGCCGTTATTTCACATGCCACGCTTCTACCTTGATCAACCCCTTGAGATCGGCATGCAATGCGAGCTGCCAGAGGATCTCAGCCACCATATTGGCGTGTTACGGCTGAAGGTTGGAGACACGGTCACCCTGTTTAACGGTCGCGGTGGCGAGTTCGCTGCGACCTTGAGTGTCATGGAGAAACGCCGGGCTACCGCACACATCAAAACCTTCGATGCCCGCGAGGCAGAACCGGGACACGCACTGACCCTGGCGCAGGCCCTGCCCGAGGGCGCCAAAATGGACTGGGTGATCGAAAAAGCGGTAGAACTTGGGGTCACCGCCCTACAACCTCTGATTGCGGCCCGCTCCGTGGTTCGCCTGAGCGATGAGCGCGCCAATAAAAAGTTAGCGCATTGGCGTGCGATCGTTGCGGCGGCCGCGGCACAGTGTGGTCGTAATCGGCTGCCACCCGTTGTCATGCCGCAGCCGTTTGCAACTTGGGTAGCGCAGCATGATCTGCATCCGCGCATCCTGCTATCGCCACGCGGCCAGCAGTCGCTCACCGATTGGGCTCGACATCGTGCCCCGCAAGCAGTCACCCTGATCATTGGCCCAGAGGGCGGCTTAAACGAAGCGGAGGAACGGGAAGCAATCGCGCGCGGCGCCCTTTGTCTTTCCATTGGCAGCCGGGTGCTGCGAACCGAAACCGCAGGGGTTGCGGCACTGGCGGCGCTGCACGCAGTGTGGGGAGAGTTCTAAACTCACCCTGACTGAGCCCTGAAAGAGGTTACGGCGAGCATCGGCATGCCTAGTATTGCAGCCCTTTACCCGCTGACACCGGCCAGAGAACTGCTTGAAAGCCTCTATAATCGAGGGTTTTCAACGGCGCGGCGCTCGATAGCCATTCCATGAGAGTTTTTCGCGGACTCCCCAACGCAGAATCGCGTCGCCCATGCGCGCTCACCATCGGAAATTTCGATGGTGTTCACCGCGGCCATCGCACCCTGCTCGAACAGCTTTCGGCGGCTGCCGCACGGCTGCAGGTCGAGACTGCGGTGATGACCTTTGAGCCGCATCCGCGTGAGTATTTCGCACAAATCTCGGGGGACGAGTCACGTGCTCCGCTACGCATCGCGAATTTGCGTGACAAGCTTCAGTCGCTGGCGGATTGTGGTGTCGATCGGGTCATCGTCGAACATTTCAACGCATCCTTTGCTGCGCAACCCGCGGAGCGCTTCATTGAAGAGATCCTGGTGGATGGCCTTCATGTAAAGTGGCTGATCGTTGGCGATGACTTCCGCTTTGGCGCGAAGCGTGTTGGCGACCTCGCCATGCTGCAAGCGGCTGGTAAACGCCTTGACTTCGAGGTGGTGACGTTACCCACGGTGACGCATGATGCGACGCGAATTTCATCGTCTGCAGTGCGGGCAGCTTTGATAGCCGGCGACTTTGCCCGCACCCGTGAACTACTAGGCCACCCCTACGCGATTTCAGGACATGTACAACACGGCCGAAAGCTTGGTCGGAGTATCGGCTTCCCCACGCTGAATCTGAAGATTGCACATAAACGCCCCGCTTTGTCAGGCATCTTCGTGGTGCAGGTACATGGCTTGGCCGATCGCCCTCTACCGGCGGTCGCCAGCCTGGGGGTAAGGCCCACGGTTGAAGACAACGGCCGTGTTCTGCTTGAAGTCCATTTGTTTGATTTCGCTGCCGACTGCTATGGGAAACTGATTCGTGTAGAGTTTTTGAAGAAACTGCGCGACGAAGAAAAATACGACGATCTACCAACCTTGACGCGCGCTATCGAAAATGACGCAAGAAACGCCCGAGCCTTTTTTGCCGAGCGCGTCGCTGCTTGAGCTTTGCTCACTGAATACCTAACCCTCGCCTTTTATGTCCGATAACAGCAAGAAGTCAGAAAACAAATACCCGGTCAACATGACCGAAACAGCCTTTCCCATGCGCGGCGATCTTGCCAAGCGCGAGCCGCAATGGGTAGCGGCCTGGCAAAAAAAAGGCTTGTACGCACGCATTCGCACAGCGTCCGCTGGTCGACCGAAGTTCATCTTGCATGACGGCCCCCCCTACGCTAATGGCGATATTCATATCGGCCATGCGGTCAACAAGATTTTGAAAGACATGATCGTCAAAACACGTCAACTCGACGGTTTTGATGCGCAGTATGTACCGGGCTGGGATTGCCACGGTATGCCGATTGAAATTCAGATCGAGAAGCAATACGGAAAACATCTGCCCACCGGCGAAGTACTCGAGAAGTCACGTGCTTATGCAGCCGAACAAATCGAGCGTCAGAAAAAAGACTTTATCCGTTTGGGTGTGCTGGGCGCTTGGGATAACCCGTATCTGACAATGACCCCGCGTAATGAAGCAGATGAAATTCGCGCGCTCGGCAAGATTCTCGAAAAAGGGTATGTTTACCGTGGATTGAAACCCGTCAACTGGTGCTTTGATTGCGGCTCAGCGCTGGCGGAAGCGGAAGTTGAATATCAAGACAAACGCGACCCGGCAATCGATGTCGGCTTCCCGTTTGCTGAACACGAAAAAATCGCCCAAGCGTTCGGTCTGGCATCGCTACCGATCCAAAAAGGCTTTCTGATTATCTGGACGACGACGCCTTGGACGATCCCCTCGAACCAAGCGCTCAATATGCATCCGGAGTTCGACTACGCATTAGTGCAAACTGAACGCAACGGTGAGCCATTGCTGCTGATACTCGCGCAGGCACTGGTTGAAGACTGCCTGCAGCGTTACGGCCTGCAAGGAAAAGTGATTGCCACAACCAAGGGGGAACGCTTGTCGCTGGTGAAATTCCGTCACCCGCTATCAAGCGTCGACAAAGGCTATGACCGCTTGTCACCGGTCTATCTGGGCGACTATGTCACCGCCGATTCCGGTACCGGCATTGTGCACTCTGCACCTGCTTACGGCCTGGAAGACTATGCATCCTGCAAGGCGCACGGCATGCGTGATGACGACATTCTAAGCCCAGTGATGGGTGATGGACACTTTGCCTCAACGCTGCCGCTATTTGGTGGCCTGACGATCTGGGATGCATCCAAACCGATTTGTGCTGCGCTGGAGCAGGCGGGTGCGTTGTTCAAGCTGGTGATGTTTGATCACAGCTATATGCACTGCTGGCGCCACAAAACACCGATTGTTTACCGAGCTACCTCACAGTGGTTTGCAGCTATGGATCGCCAGCCTAAAGCGGGTGGTCCCAATTTGCGCGAGACTGCATTAGCCGCTGTTGAAGCGACCCGGTTCTTTCCAGCATGGGGAAAAGCACGCCTGCACGGCATGATTGCCAACCGACCCGACTGGACGCTGTCACGCCAGCGGCAGTGGGGCGTGCCAATGCCCTTCTTCGTTCACAAGGAGACCGGTGAACTACACCCGGACACACCTTCGCTATTAGAGAAAGTGGCCGTCTTGGTTGAGCAGCATGGCATCGAGGCCTGGCATCAAATCGACCTTGCAGAGTTTCTTGGTGCAGATGCCGCCCACTATGAAAAAAATCGTGACACGCTGGATGTCTGGTTTGATTCCGGTGCCACCCACTATACGGTGTTGCGCGGGTCACATAAAAACGAGTTGCAATTCCCGGCTGACTTGTATCTGGAAGGCTCGGATCAGCACCGTGGCTGGTTCCACTCCTCACTGCTGACCGGTGCCATGTTAGATGGTCGCGCGCCTTACAAAGCGCTATTGACGCACGGCTTTGTGGTCGATGGCGAAGGCAAGAAAATGTCCAAGTCCAAGGGCAATGTGGTCGCACCGCAAAAAGTATCCGACACCTTGGGCGCCGAGATTCTTCGACTTTGGGTAGCGGCGACCGATTACTCAGGCGAGCTGTCGATCTCCGATGAAATTTTGAAACGCGTGGTCGAAAGCTATCGCCGCATTCGAAATACTTTGCGCTTCCTACTGGCGAATACCTCTGACTTTAATAGCGCAGCAGATGCCGTCGCTATCGATCAATTATTAGAAATTGATCGCTATGCAATCGCGCGTATGGCGCACTTGCAGGAAGAGATTCGCGGCCATTTCAATGACTACGAGTTTCATCCTGTGGTCGCCAAGCTGCAGATGTACTGCTCGGAAGATCTGGGCGGCTTCTATCTGGATATTCTGAAGGATCGCTTGTATACCAGCGGCGTTAATTCTGCTGCGCGACGCTCGGCACAAACGGCCATCTGGTATATCACGCAGTCGCTATTGCGGCTAATGGCGCCGATTCTATCGTTCACCGCCGAAGAGGCCTGGGCGGTGTTTAACAATGACGCAGATTATCAAGCCAGCGGTGAGACGATTTTCACGCAGCAGTTTTATCCGCTACCCGCGGTGCATGACGGCGCTGAACTACTCAAGCGCTACGAGGCACTGCGTGAAATCCGCGCAGGTGTATTGAAGCAATTAGAAGAGGTGCGCGCATCAGGCTCGATCGGCTCTTCGCTGCAGGCCGAAGTTGAAATTCACGCTTCCGGCGATCAATTAGCGCTACTGCAAAGTTTTGGTGAAGATTTGAAATTTGTCCTGATTACTTCATCTGCTAAGGTAGTACCGGTAGCGAGCGCAGCAGAAGAAAAATTGATCGCCACCCCTTCGGCGCACACCAAATGCGAGCGCTGCTGGCATTACCGCGCAGATGTTGGTGTCGATCATCACCACCCCGGGCTGTGTGGCCGCTGCGTCGCCAATCTATTTGGCGCGGGCGAGTCACGCCATATCGCTTAATTCAGGATTCAACCCATGGCCAGAAAATCAACCGGCCTGCTACTGTGGCTCGGTATTGCAGTCATCGTGGTATTGCTTGATCAAGTTTCCAAGATCACCATGTCGCGTTTACTGGTGTACGGACAATCGGAAATGATCACGCCTTATTTCAACTTGGTGATGGTCTACAACCAAGGGGCAGCGTTCAGCTTTCTGGCCAACTCAGGCGGCTGGCAGCGCTGGTTCTTCAGCGGCTTGGCTTTTGTGGTGTCGCTAGTGATTATCTGGATGCTGCATAAAAACGCGACGCAACGTCTGTTTTGCTGGGCGCTCACCCTGATTCTGGGCGGTGCGGTCGGTAACCTGATTGATCGGGTACTGTATGGCCATGTGATCGACTTTCTCGATTTTCATATTGGCGCGCTGCACTGGCCGGCATTCAACGTGGCCGATAGCGCGATCACCGTGGGTGCGGCATTATTCGTGCTGGACGAATTGCGACGAGTCAATCGTTGAACCCCATGACGCTTGCAGGCAAACATATCGTACTTGGCCTCTCCGGTGGCATTGCCTGCTACAAGGCCGCAGAACTAGCGCGTGGGCTGGTGAAAGCCGGCGCGCAAGTGCAAGTGGTGATGACGGCGTCTGCACAGCAATTCATTACACCCGTCACGATGCAGGCCTTATCCGGGCGCCCGGTGTTCTCAAATCAGTGGGATAGCCGAATCTCCAATCACATGGCCCATATCGATCTGACCCGAGAAGCGGACGCGATCGTGATCGCACCATGCTCGGCAGACTTCATGCGCAAGCTGGTGCATGGCGCGGCAGATGATCTGCTGTCAGCACTTTGTCTGGCACGTCCAGCGACGCTACCGCTGCTGATTGCACCTGCGATGAATGTCGAGATGTGGGAAAACCCTGCGACACAGCGTAACGCGGCGCAGCTTCGGCAAGACGGTGTGCGACTTCTGGGTCCAGTCCCGGGCGAGCAAGCCTGTGGTGAAACCGGCCTCGGTCGCATGATGGAGCCCGAATCACTGCTGGAGTCGCTGGCGAGCTTCTTTTATCCCAAGCAGCTACTCGGCAAAAAGATATTGATCACGGCAGGCCCGACTTTTGAACCGATTGATCCAGTACGTGGCATCACCAATCTCTCCTCCGGCAAAATGGGCTACGCCATTGCACGCGCAGCCGCTATGGCGGGTGCAACCGTTACCCTGGTATCTGGCCCGACATCGCTTACGTCGCCCATCGGTATACAAACAGTTTCAGTCACCACAGGGCAACAGATGTATGACGCGGTGATGGCTAGCCTCCATGACAAAGATGTGTTCATCGCGGTCGCGGCGGTTGCTGATTGGCGCGTCAACCAAGTGAGTGCACAGAAGATAAAGAAACAAGATGGGGCTCCGCCTCAACTGTCATTCGAACAAAATCTGGATATTCTCGCGACTGTTGCGGCACTACCCTCGCCCCCTTACTGCGTTGGCTTCGCTGCTGAATCGGAAAACTTGCTCGAGCATGGTGCGGCCAAGCGCGCGAAGAAAAACATTCCGCTGCTAGTCGGGAACATCGGCCATCAGACCTTTGGTAAAGATGATAATGAACTCGTCTTGTTTGATGTGCAGGGTCACCACCCATTGCCACGCGCGAGTAAAGATCAGCTGGCAGATCGGTTGGTCGCAGAGATCGCAAAACGATTAACCGCCTGAGTCCCTAAAAATGAAAACCATTGATGTCAAAGTACTGGATCAGCGACTGCGTGAACAGATGCCTGCCTACGCTACACCAGGCAGTGCGGGTCTGGATCTGCGCGCCTGTATTGATGCCCCACTAATACTCGAGCCTGGCAGTACGCACTTGGTTCCGACCGGTTTGGCGATCCACATTGCCGATCCCGATTATGCAGCGATGATCTTGCCACGCAGCGGCATGGGACATAAGCACGGTATCGTGCTCGGTAATTTGGTCGGCCTCATCGATTCAGACTATCAAGGCGAGCTGATGGTCTCCGCTTGGAACCGCAGCAGTACAGCTTTCGTTCTGAATCCGATGGAACGTCTGGCGCAGTTGGTGATCGTGCCTGTGCTACAGGTTGCGTTCAATATCGTCGATACCTTCGCTGAGAGCGAACGTGGCGTCGGCGGCTTTGGTAGTACCGGCAAGGGCTGAGACGCACGATATGCAGACAAGACTCAGCGCGCTGCGTTTACCCGCATTGCTCGCAGTCGTCGCTCTGGCTGCTTGCTCCACACCGTCTACGCCACCAGCAACACCCTCCGCAACAGCGAAACCCAGTAGCTCGGTCATTCGACCCGAGAGTGAAGCGGACTTCGACAAGTTCATCGCACGGCAAGATCGAGTTTACCGAGTCATCGCACCGCTGAGCGTCAAGAATGCTGTTCTCTGCAAAACTGCTGCACGTCCCCTACTCGGCTTCACCGCAAAGAACCGTTACTCATTTCCGACTGAACTACGTGACGCTGCTACCGTGCGCCTGGGAAAAGGTGAAGAGCTACGCGTGGTGCAAGTGCTTGAGGGCAGCGGAGCGCAGCGCGCTGGGGTGCAGCGCGGCGACGCGTTGCTATCGATCGCCGGGAAAAACATTCCGCAAGGTCCGCAGGCAGAGATTGAAGCGGCGCGACTAGTTGCGCCGCTGCTAAAGCAAACGACAGAAGTGGATGTGCAGATACAGCGTAATGACGCGCCCATCACGCTGAAAGTCGCACTCACGACCGCGTGCGCCTATACCGTCGACATAGGCAACGCACCACACGTAAATGCCTACGCCGACGGGCGGCGCATCATGGTGACTGCAGGATTACTAGCCGAAGTATCCGATCAGGAACTCGCCGCCATCCTCGCGCGGGAGATCGCCCACAACGTACAGCAGCATGCAGCCACCATGCAAACACGCGCTACGATGGCATCGATTATCGATACCTTGCTGCCACCCAGGCCTGATCTGAGTGGCTTCGCAGGGAGCGCTGGTTTAAAAATCATGGATGAAAAGCTGGATCAGGAGGCCGACCGGATAGCCTTGTACATGTTGGCACGCGCCGGGGTCAATCCCACGGTGGCCATTGATACGCTTGAGCGCTTGGCCCGGCGCTATCCCGCGACAGTATCAAATAGCTACACCGCCTTGCATCCCTGGACAGAGGAACGTAAACGGCAGATGGCCGAGACTGTCACTGAGATTCGAAAAAAACAGGCCAGCAAAAAATTGCTCGTACCGTGATCGCACCTGATAAAAAAACCCGCCGAAATAGGCGGGTTTTTTGAGCCATGACGATACAGGAAAAGCTTACTCCACCTCTGCGGCCTCTTGTGCCGGCGCTGCAGGTGGCGTATCACCCTCGCTGAACTCAAGCTTGATTTGCTCGCTCTCGTCCATCTCCACCGACACGCGTCCACCACTAATCAAGCGCCCGAATAGCAACTCATCAGCGAGCGCCTTGCGGATCATGTCCTGAATCAAGCGTGACATGGGACGCGCACCCATGAGTGGATCGAAGCCCTTCTTGGCAAGGAACTTACGCAGCGACTCGCTGAAGGTCGCCTCGACCTTCTTCTCGTGCAGCTGCTCCTCGAGTTGAATCAGGAACTTGTCGACCACTCGCAGAATGATGTCTTCGTCGAGCGCACGGAAGCTGATGATGGCATCCAGACGGTTGCGGAATTCCGGCGTAAACATCCGCTTGATATCCGCCATTTCATCACCCGCCTGCTTGGTCTCGGTGAAGCCCATGGTGCGCTTCTGCAGACTTTCCGCACCAGCGTTGGTGGTCATGATAACGATGACGTTGCGGAAATCGGCTTTGCGGCCGTTGTTGTCCGTCAGCGTGCCGTGATCCATCACCTGCAACAAGATATTGAATACATCCGGATGCGCCTTCTCGATTTCGTCGAGCAG
>JAIXQK010000003.1 GCA_027485795.1 Oxalobacteraceae bacterium | reverse complement strand
AGCTCTGCCTCATCTTCCTTCGACAACTGCTTGGTGTCCTCGATACGTTTGAGGAGCGCGGCATGGCTGGTCTGCAAGAACTTATGCAAGTCATGCTCGAAGCCGAGCACTTCCTTGACGTCGATATCGTCAAGAAAGCCTTTGTTGACTGCGAACAGTGAAACGGCCATCAGCGACACCGGCAACGGCGTGTACTGTGCTTGTTTCAACAGTTCGGTGACGCGCGCGCCGCGATCAAGCTGCTTACGCGTTGCATCGTCAAGATCGGACGCGAACTGGGCGAACGCCGCGAGTTCACGATACTGTGCCAAGTCGGTACGGATACCGCCAGACAGGCCTTTAATGACTTTGGTCTGTGCAGCACCACCAACGCGCGACACCGAAATACCGGCGTTAATCGCGGGACGAATGCCCGAGTTGAACAGGGATGTCTCGAGGAAGATCTGACCGTCCGTAATCGAAATTACGTTCGTCGGCACGAATGCAGAAACGTCACCGGCCTGTGTCTCAATGATCGGCAGCGCAGTCAACGAACCGGTCTTGCCTTTTACCTCACCGTGCGTGAATGCCTCAACATAATCCGGATTCACACGCGCAGCACGCTCGAGCAGACGGGAGTGGAGATAGAATACGTCGCCAGGGAAAGCCTCGCGGCCCGGTGGGCGACGCAGCAGCAGCGATACCTGACGATAAGCAACCGCTTGCTTCGACAAATCGTCATAAATGATCAGTGCATCTTGACCACGATCACGGAAGTACTCACCCATGGCACAGCCGGAGTAGGCTGAGACATATTGCATAGCAGCCGACTCGGAGGCCGAAGCTGCGACCACGATGGTGTAGTCCAGCGCGCCATGCTCGTCGAGTGCACGCACAACGTTTTTGATCGACGATGCTTTTTGACCGATCGCCACGTAGATACAGGTGCAGTCCTGGCCCTTCTGGTTGATGATGGTATCGATCGCGACAGCTGTCTTGCCAGTCTGGCGATCGCCAATGATCAGCTCGCGCTGACCACGGCCAATCGGCACCATGGAATCGATCGCCTTCAAGCCGGTCTGAAGCGGCTGGGATACGGATTGGCGGGCAATCACACCTGGTGCGATTTTTTCGATCGGCGCGCTGAGCTTGGTATCGATCTTGCCCTTGCCATCAATCGGCTGACCGAGCGCGTTAACAACGCGGCCGCGCAGTTCAGGACCAATGGGCACTTCGAGAATACGACCGGTGCACTTGACCGTGTCGCCTTCGGAGATGTGTTCGTAGTTACCGAGAATAACCGCGCCGACGGAATCACGCTCGAGGTTGAGCGCCAAGCCGAAGGTGTTGCCCGGGAACTCCAGCATCTCGCCCTGCATCGCGTCGGAAAGACCGTGAATGCGGCAAATACCATCGGTCACCGAGATCACCGTACCTTGGTTGCGGATTTCCGCACCTGCGCCCAAGCCTTGGATCCGGCTCTTGATCAGCTCGCTGATTTCGGACGGGTTGACTTGCATGTTAACTCCTGATTGATGGAGACCGTTGTAGCATCAGTCTCGCCATTTCATGAAATAGAGATATCGATGTTCAGGCCAACAGCGCCTTGTGCATTCGTTCCAGACGCGCGCTCACCGATTGGTCGAGCACTCGGTCGCCAACCGTGACGCGAACGCCGCCGATCAGTTGTGGATCAACGGATACGGCCGGGTTGAGTTTTCTGCCAAATTTTTTTTCCAGCACTGCGATTAGCGAGGACAACTGGGAATCGCTCATCGGGAATGCGCTCGTTACCTCGGCATCTGCTGTCTTCTCATGTGCATTCTTGAGCTCATGAAAATGATGCTCAATCGACGGCAACAAAGAGAGTCGGCCGTTTTCCACCAGCATCTCTACCAATTTCTTGGCTTCGGCACTGAGATCCACTTTCACAGCGTCTAGGAAGGTTTTAATCACCACGTCGCGCGGCACACGCGGGTCGTGCGACATCGCACCAACTTCCGGGACGGCTGCCACTTGCGCCATGACCGACAGCGCGTCTGCCCAGGCGTTCATGTTGGAAGACTGCGCAATACGAAAAAGTGCCTCTGCGTAGGGACGAGCGATGGTAGCGAGTTCTGCCATGGCTATAGCTCGGCTTTCAGTTGCTCGAGCAAATCGGCATGGGCTGTGGCATTCACCTCGCGACGCAGGATTTGCTCTGCGCCCTTGACGGCAAGCGCAGCAACATCGCTGCGTAGCGCGTCGCGCAGTCGCGTCGCCTCAGCCGCGGCATCGTGCCGCGCTGCCTCAATAATGCCGGCCGCTTCTTCAGAAGCATGTCGCTTGGCTTCTTCGATAATTTCGGCCGCACGGCGTTCTGCATCGACGATGCGTCGATTGCCCTCTTCATGGACTTGCTGCAGCTCCACTTGGACACGCTTTTCAGCGACCGCCAATTCATGCTTGCCACGTTCTGCCGCGGCCAAGCCTTCCGATATCTTGCTAGCGCGCTCGTCAAGCGCCTTCATCAGCGGCGGCCACACATATTTCATGGTGAACAACGCCAAAATGAAGAATACGACGAGCTGCGCAAACAGCGTTGCGTTCAGGTTCACGTGATCTTCTCTCTAACGATAGCGACCAGGAAGGCGCTCATGCGCCTTCCACGCGTCTTGATCCGATGGGCTGGGTTAGCCCGCAAACGGGTTAGCGAAGGTAAACATCATCGCCAAGCCGACGCCAATCAGGAACGCCGCATCAATCAGACCCGCCAACAGGAACATGTTGGTCTGCAGGGTATTGATCAGCTCAGGCTGACGAGCAGCGGCCTCGATGAACTTACCGCCCATGATGCCGATGCCGATACAAGCGCCAAGCGCGCCCAAGCCGATGATCAGTCCACAAGCCAGGGCAACCAGAGCGACGTTACTCATAAAGACTCCTTTAGATAATCAATGTTGAAAAGTGAATGAAGCTACGAGACCGATCAGTGTCCTTGATGCGCCTGCCCGACGTAGACGAGTGTGAGCATCATGAAAATGAACGCCTGAAGAACAACAATAAGAATGTGGAAAATGGCCCAAATGGATCCAGCGACCACATGCAACCCGAAACCCCACCAGGTGGCGGTGGAGCCGAGCAGCGCGATCAGCAGGAACACCAGCTCACCTGCGTACATGTTGCCGAACAGTCGCATGCCGAGTGACACGGTCTTGGCGACGAATTCGATCAGATTCAACCCGAAGTTGGCGACCCAAAGTGCGGGGTGTGAACCGAATGGCGCACAAAACAATTCATGGAGGAACCCGCCAAGGCCTTTGATCTTCACGTTGTAGTAAAGCATGAGCAGCAGCACTGCCACTGCCATGCCGAGCGTACCGTTTAGGTCGGCCGTCGGTACAACACGGAAATGGGGTTCGATATCGAATAACCGGAAAATTGCCGCAAACAAGTCTACCGGTAGGAAATCTAGCGAGTTCATCAGCAGCACCCATACAAATACTGTCAGCGCGAGGGGTGCGATGAATGTACGGTCGCCGTGGACAATGTTCTTAGCCTGGTTATTCACTAGCTCAAAGATCATTTCAACGAGTGCTTGGAATCTCGTTGGAACACCGGCCGTAGCGCGACGTGCTGCGGTAATCATTAGTGCTAGTCCGACCACGCCCATTAACACTGACCAAAAAACGGTGTCAATGTTCAGAACCGTGAAATCAATAATTGATTCCTGATGGCTGGTCGACAGGTGGCCGAGGTGATGCAGAATGTACTCGGTGGATGTCGGTGCGTGATTGACGCCCTCTGTGATCATGTCCTTGCTCATTTCAGTGTCTGAACAACATAACCGCGTAGCTCTTTAACGCGACGATAAACGCCAAGAGCATCGCCAGCCAATTTAAATCCTGGTACCAGAACGCAACTGCCGCGAGAAACGCCACAGTCAGCGTAATTTTTGCAAACTCGCCGAAGAAAAAAACAGGCGGCGCCAATGTGTCGAGTTTCTTTACCCGGTGATGCAAGTATGTTGCGAATAGGCCGTTAGGCACCACGCAGCACAGCCCGCCAAGCAATGCTGAACCAAATGCGTTCGTTCCACCCCAGAGGCCCGCCAGTAGCGCGACCGCGGTCGTGGCGGTGATTTGTATCGCGATCAAGCGCAGCATAATGGGTGGCTTCGAGAGGTAGTCGCGCAAGCGCCGAGTGTAACCAGCCGCCGCCGCATTGATCCCTCAACCAAAGCCCACGATTATATGGGGTATCGAAGATGCGCGTCAAACTCGGCGCCCGGCAGGTTCTTTGAAAACTTCGGGGTTGGCCTCGGGGGTACAGCACCAATGACGGTCCGATTTCTATATTGATAATGCTGGGCGCGTCCACCCGGCAAATTTAGCCCGGTTCGGCCCCCAAACGCTTGGTGATGCCGTCCAATTGATCTAGGCTACCGAAGGCAATCAGCACCTCGCCCGTATTCCGAGCGTTGATCTTGATGCTTACCGAAGTGGCAAGTGCATCGGATAGTGCCTCCTCCAGTCTGACCAAATCGCGCGGCTTCTCCGCTTTTGAGCCCGTCTTGCTGTTTTTTTGACCAAGACTAGCGCGGGTGGCAAGTTTCTCTGCATCCCTGACCGATAGCTTCTTCGCTACCACCTCATTTGCTAGCGCTATCTGGGTCGCCGAATCGACCGCCAGCAAGGCGCGCGCATGACCCATGTCCAGATCACCCGCCATCAACATGCTTTGCACGGGCTTGGCCAGATTGAGCAGCCTTAACAAATTGGACACCGCACTGCGCGAGCGGCCCACTGCTTCAGCCGCTTGCTCATGGGTGAATTTGAATTCTTCGATCAGCCGCTGCACACCCCTGGCCTCTTCCATCGGGTTGAGGTCCTCGCGCTGCATGTTTTCGATAAGGGCCATGGCCGCGGCGGCTTGATCATCCACCTCGCGCACCAGAACCGGGACTTCGGTTAGCCCGGCCAGCTTGGCTGCCCGAAAGCGGCGCTCTCCAGCGATGATCTCGTGCGTCACGCTGCCGTTGGCGTTATCGATCGGGCGCACGAGAATAGCCTGCAAAACGCCTTGAGCGCGAATCGAATCAGCCAGCTCGCGCAGGGCGGCTTCGTCCATTTTTGTTCGTGGCTGATATTTTCCTGCTTGCAGCGCGCCGATAGGAAGGGCCGCTGTGCCATTGCCCGTGTTGCTTGCGTCTTCCGTGAAGCTGGCCGAACCGCCGAGTAATGCGTCGAGGCCGCGGCCTAGACCTTTTGGTTTTTTGGTGATCATCATGAATGCTGTGTCTGGTGTGCGAGGTCTAACAAATCTGGCTTGGTTCTGAACTCGTTCTGAGTGTCGTTACAACGCCGCGATTCGATCAACTAACTCCTCGCCAAAACTAGTGTACGCCTGAGCGCCTTTGGATGCGGGATCAAAAATCACGCCCGGTATGCCATACGACGGCGCCTCGGCCAGTCGCACGTTGCGCGGAATAATGGTCTTGAAAACTTTTTCACCGAAATGTTTTTCCAGTTGGATTGAAACCTGCTGCGACAACATCATGCGTGGGTCGAACATCACGCGCAGCAAGCCAATCACCTTCAGGTCGGGGTTCATTTTCGCGTGAACGATTTTGATGGTATTGACCAAATCAGACAGACCCTCGAGCGCGTAGTACTCGCACTGCATCGGAATGATCACACCGTGCGCAGCACACAGGCCATTCAGCGTGAGCATGGAGAGCGCGGGCGGGCAATCAATCAGAACAAAATCGTAGTCGCCCTGCACTTCCGCCAACGCATGTCGCAGACGTAGTTCGCGTTGCTCAAGGTCGATCATTTCGACTTCTGCGCCCGCTAGATCACGGTTCGCTGGCAACACCTCGAAGTTGCCACTTTCCGAGGTTTGCAATGCGCTCTTCACGTCGGCCATGCCGAGCAATACTTGATAAACGGAGCTCTCGAGTTTCGCTTTATCAACGCCCGAACCCATGGTGGCGTTGCCTTGTGGATCAAGGTCGACCAACAGCACGCGCTTTTTCAGCACGGCGAGGCCAGCGGCAAGGTTGACGGCAGTGGTCGTTTTACCCACGCCACCCTTTTGGTTGGCAATGCAGAAAATTTTTGCCATAGCAGTCGCTTTGGAATTAGTTGCTGGTTTCATGCGTGCGCATCAGAGTGATTAAGTAGCGCTCGCCTGACATCGCGGGCACGATGAGTCTTTCTATTGATTCCGCCCGCCACGCTGTTGGCAGCGTCGCCAGCTCGGTCTCGAATGCCGGACCTTTCATGGCGATCATCTTGCCGCCGACGCATAGTAAGTGGCCAGACAAGTTGACGAAGTCGTTTAGCGCTGCGAACGCTCTTGAGGTGATCACGTCGAATAAATGCTCTGTCGCTAGTTGCTCTACTCGTCCGGTGTGCACCGTCAGATTGCTGAGTTGTAGCTCCGCTTTTGCTTGCGCCAGAAACGCGGTTTTCTTGTGCACAGTGTCGATCAAGTCGACGCGCATCTCGGGCGCTGACCATGCGGCCCAGATCGCAATGATCACGCCGGGTAAACCACCACCTGAACCGACATCCAGCACGCGTTTGGCGCCCACAAATGCGTGCAGTGCCGCTAAGCAGTCGAACAAGTGATGCGTCAACATTTGCTGCGCGTCCCGCACTGCCGTCAGGTTGTAGACACTGTTCCACTTCTGCAGCAGCACTAGGTAATCGAGCAATTTTTCCTGGCACGCGTCGGGTAAATCCAAGCCGAGCTGTTGCACACCCGCGCTGAGTTGCTCTCGCAGAGTCTGTCGATCGATGGTCATTCACGCCGCACTCTTGCCGTGCTCGGCGATTTCGGCAGTTTTGAAACCGCGCTTTTTCAGATGGATCAAGAGTAGCGAGATCGCGGCGGGTGTTACGCCTGCAATGCGCGATGCTTGGCCCAAGGTTTCTGGCCTGAACTGATTAAGTTTTTGTCTGACCTCGAATGACAAAGCCTGCACCGCCTGATAATCGATTTCAGCGGGCAACTTGAGATGCTCGTAGTGCTCATGCCGCTCGACTTCTTTGGCTTGTCGATCAATATAGCCGGCATATTTCACCTGAATCTCTACCTGTGCCGCAATATCGATTGCCACGCTTACGTCTTCAAAACGGCGGCCGTCGATCGTCGTCATGGACATCAGCTGCGCATAGCCGACATTGGGTCGGCGCAACAAGTCAGTTAGCGCATACTCGCGCTCTAAGGCTTTACCCACCACACGTTCGGCCTCTGCCGCTGCGATAATACGGGGGCTCACCCAAGTCGATTTCAGCCGCTCCAACTCGCGAGCGATAGCTTCCTGGCGTTGTTCAAAAGCGGCCCACTGAGCATCGCCGACACAACCAAGCTCGCGCCCAATCTGGGTCAACCGCAGGTCGGCATTATCTTCCCGAAGGCTGAGTCGATACTCCGCACGGCTGGTGAACATTCGGTAAGGCTCCTGCACGCCTTGGGTCACCAAATCATCCACCAGCACACCCAAATAAGCTTGGTCACGGCCCGGCGTCCAAGCAGCCTCGCCTCGCGCGGAAATCGCCGCATTGATGCCTGCCAATAAACCCTGCGCCGCGGCCTCTTCATACCCCGTGGTGCCGTTGATCTGTCCGGCGAAAAACAATCCGCCAATTGCCTTGGTTTCAAGCGAGGCACGCAAAGCGCGCGGGTCGAAAAAATCGTATTCGATAGCGTAGCCTGGCCGGAGGATATGCGCCTGCTCCATGCCGGCGATGGACCGAACTAGCTCGAGCTGCGCGTCAAATGGCAAGCTGGTGGAGATGCCGTTGGGATAAAACTCGTTAGTCGTCAGCCCTTCCGGCTCTAGAAAAATCTGGTGCGACGACTTGTCGGCAAAGCGGTGGATTTTGTCTTCGATCGAGGGGCAATAGCGCGGTCCGACGCCCTCGATAACACCGGTAAACATCGGGCTCCGGTCGAGTGAGCCCCGAATAATGTCGTGCGTCCGCGCATTGGTATGCGTGATCCAGCAAGGCATTTGAGCTGGATGCATGGCGACCGACCCCATCGATGAAAACACAGGGATCGGATTTGTGTCGCCGCCTTGCTCCACCATCACGGAAAAATCGATTGTGCGGCCATCAATGCGTGGCGGCGTTCCTGTTTTTAAGCGCCCCTGTGGCAGTTTTAACTCTCTCAGGCGCGCCGCCAAGGACGTAGCTGGGGCATCCCCTGCCCGACCACCGGCATGATGGCTCAGGCCCACATGTATTTTCCCATCCAAGAAGGTTCCCGCCGTCAGCACCACCGAGCGGCCATAAAACCGGATGCCGACTTGGGTTTGCACGCCAGCAACCCGGTCACCCTGGAGAAGAAGATCGTCGACCGATTGCTGGAAAAGCCAGAGGTTCTCTTGGTTTTCAAGCCGGCGGCGTATCGCCGCGCGATACAAAACCCGATCGGCCTGGGCGCGGGTCGCCCGCACCGCGGGCCCCTTGGAAGAATTCAAGATTCGAAACTGAATGCCGGCCTCATCGGTGGCTATGGCCATGGCGCCACCCAGCGCATCGACCTCCTTGACCAGATGTCCCTTGCCGATACCGCCAATTGAGGGATTGCACGACATCTGCCCCAGCGTCTCGATGTTCTGGGTCAGCAGCAGGGTTTTCTGGCCCATGCGCGCAGCGACCAAGGCCGCCTCGGTGCCTGCATGGCCACCGCCCACGACAATAACGTCAAATTCTGCTGGAAAGTCCATGTAAGGCGGCACTACCCTCGTCAAACAGAGGCTGGATTATACGGGGATTTAGCGTCAAAACTAGCCAGACTCCGGCCCAGACCCGCTGGGCGAGCGTTGTTCCACGTGGAACAATGGCTTTCCCCGAAGCCGAGTGCGTTGATTCGACGGCGTTTGTTTCACGTGAAACAGATGCTAGGTCACCGCAGAAACGCATCCCACGCTGTTTTGGCGATCAATGCAAGCACTGCCAGCAAAAACACTTTCCTGACAAAGGCCGCCCCCTCCTTGATGGCCAACCGCGCGCCCAGCCATGCGCCGGCCATGTTTGACAAAGCCATCACCACGGCAACCGTCCAAAGTGGTTCCGAGTTAGGGACAAACCAGACGAGCGCCGCCAGGTTGCAGGCAACGTTGATGATCTTTGCCGAGGCGGAAGCCCGCAGGAAATCGTGGCCGAAGAATCTCACCAGCAGGAAAACAAGAAAGCTTCCGGTGCCAGGGCCAAAAAAACCGTCATAGAAGCCCATCAACGCGCCCAGCACCAAGGCCGCAGCCGTTCTTTTCCGTCCGCTTACGCCCTCGCCAGCCTCAGCACCGAAATCCTTGTGTCGGAACACATGAATTGCCACGAGCGCCAAGATGAGCGGCAAGACTTTTCTGAATATCTCTGGCGGAACGACAGACATTGCCCAGGCGCCCGCAAAACTGAACAAGAGCGCGCTGCCTGTCGCTGGCAGTAAAAGCGCAAAGTCGAGCGGGACGGTTTTCCAGAAGGTTCTGGCCGCAATGCCGGTGCCGCAAATGCTAGCAAGTTTGTTGGTACCAAACAGGGTCGCAGGTGTAGCCTGCGGATAAACGCCGAACAGCGCAGGAATCTGTATCAGGCCGCCGCCGCCCGCCACCGCGTCCAGAAGTCCGGCGAGCAGCGCAGCGAGCGCGAGTATCAGATACGGTTCAATCCCTGTACCAACACTCATTTATGCGCGGTGAGCTACGAGGGTGCGCTGCCGGCAACAGGTCGACGGGTTAGTGATCACTACTGTGTTATCCATAATTAATACAGGGTGCGCTGGTCGTGTGCTTATCTCGTACGCCCGTCCGGCGCAAAAGACTCCAAGCCTAATGCTAAGCCGAATTGGTCGACGAGCGGATCAGTTCGGCTGCTCTCTCGGCGATCATGATGATTGGCGAGTTGCAATTACCGGAGCTGATGGTCGGCATAACGGCAGCATCCACCACGCGCAATCCCTTGACGCCGAACACGCGCAGCTCACTATCCACCACAGCGCTTGCATCTGTAGATGCCCCCATTTTGCAGGTGCCGACTGGATGGAAAATTGTCGTGCCAATGTCGCCCGCCGCTTTTACAAGATCATCGTTGGTGTGAAGCTCTGGGCCCGGCTTGAACTCTTGTGGGGAAAAGCGCTGCAAAGCTGATGCTCCCACAATTCGACGGGTTATGCGTATTGCGTCTGCCGCAACTTTTTGATCTTCAGTCGTCGACAAATAATTCAGACTGATTTTTGGTGGTTGGTGTGGGTCTGCACTCGTAATTTCAACTGACCCACGTGAACTCGGTCTTAAATTACAAACACTCGCCGTGAACGCTGGGAAAGGATGAAGCGGCTGGCCAAATCGGTCGAGTGACAACGGTTGCACATGGTATTGAAGGTTCGCTCGTGCTTGGGAAGGATCTGAGCGAGTAAACAAACCCAATTGCGATGGCGCCATCGACATCGGTCCGGTTCGCCTTAGCGCGTATTCTGCGGCAATGGCTGCCTTACCCAGCCAAGTACTGGCCATGGTGTTCAATGTCTTTGTGCCGCTGACTTTAAACACCATTCTTAGCTGCAAATGGTCTTGGAGATTTTGTCCTACGCCGGGCAAATCAATCACGGGTGCAATTTGATGCCGCTGCAACAGCTGCGATGAACCGATACCAGAGCTCTGGAGAATTTGCGGTGACCCTATCGCACCAGCCGACAACAAAGTTTCTCTGACCGCTGTCGCGGTCCAAAGCTTGCCACCACCGGTAAACTCGACGCCTTTGCAACGAATACCCTGCTCGCCTTTTTCTAAAATCAGTCTCTGAACATGGCAACCCGTCATGATGCTCAAGTTGCCTTGTCTGCTAGCGCTTTTCAAAAACGCTTTTGCGGTGTTCCAGCGAAATCCGTTTTTCTGATTCACTTCAAAATAAGCACACCCTTCATTGTCACCCCGGTTAAAGTCGGAGATAGTGGGTATACCGGTCTGAGCTGCTGCATCACGAAAAGCGTCAAGAATCTCCCAACGCAAGCGCTGTTTCTCAACTCGCCATTCACCACCAGCGCCATGAAATTCATTCGCACCGCCATGATGATCTTCCGATTTCAAAAAAACTGGTAAAACTTTCTGCCAAGACCAGCGGTCGTCACCCGTCAACGACGCCCACTCATCATAATCTTGGCTTTGGCCTCGCATGTAAATCATGCCGTTAATTGAAGAACAGCCACCAAGTACCTTACCTCTGGGGTAAATCAAACTTCTTCCATTTAAACCATGTTCGGTCGATGTTCGAAACCGCCAATCGGTGCGTGGGTTATCAATGCAATAAAGATAGCCAACAGGAATGTGAATCCAGACATAGTCATCTTTACCGCCAGCTTCGATTAGCAAAACATTGCTACCTTTGTCTTGGCTGAGCCGATTCGCAAGTACACATCCCGCTGTCCCAGCACCAATGATGATGTAATCAAAGTTGCCAACACTTTCCTTCAATTGCACGAGTCACTCCGTTTTGCCATCATGTCGACACAGTTCAACCATCACTACGTGAGTGCTCGAACTAAAGCCTGACCTTCATCATAAAAATTCTTGCTGCTAGTTGTGGACAAAGCTTTGGATAAGCATTGGTTGAAAAGTGAACAACCGGAGTCAGCAAACAAGCGCGTGTTTTTATTCAATAACTGTCCGCCAGTTTAAACGAAGGAATACACGCTTTGTCCCGCGCTTAAACCGTTGAAACACAAAGGTAAAACATAGATATCCACCAAAACAAGCTCTCTTTATTAGCTATTACTATTTTTATATAAAACCTTTTTATTAAATCTACCGTGGTTGATCGAGCCTGCACAGTAAGATATTTACAGCTTGAAACCGTGTTACCCTGATCAACATCATTCAGGCAAACAACGCCCGCGTTTAGACTGAGTTTGCCATTGTTTGCTGACTCGACCGACGGACTTGATCACGCAACCATTGGTGACCAGGACTTCTACCATCGCGTTCATGCCACAACATATCGATGTGTACCTCTGGCAAATCAAAAGGTAAATCTTGATGGATCAATGCTTCCGACATGCCCGTGGCGTTAATCAAGTGTTTTGGAATTACCATCACCAAGTCAGAAGCAGCGACAACCTGTCCCGCTGTGAAAAATTGATTCACCGTTAACAAGATTCGGCGTTCACGCCCAACCGACGCCAAGGCATCATCTACCAAACCACGAGCACGACCGGAAAAGCTAACAAGCAAATGATTAGCCTCACAATAACGATCAAGTGTCAGTGCTTGTTTTGCTAGCGGATGGTGCTTGCGCATGACGGCAACATATCGTCCGGAGTAGAGTCGTTCGTGTCGAATCGGCGTTTCGGTAGCGCCTTGAAGTTGCGCAACTACTCCTGGGAAGAAGCCAATCGCCAGTTCAACATCGCCACGCAAGAGTAAAGGCCGTGGCTCGCGTGTCGTTAATGGCACCATACGGGCATCAATGCCCGGTGCCTCCTGTTCAATCACCCTGACCAAAGGAGGTAGGATCAAGGCAGCTGTTGCGTCAGCCATCGCCATTCTGAATGTAGCATGTGCTTTATCCAGCTCGAAACTACGGGGCGCTACAGCCTCCTCAAGCTCAGCCAATGCGCGTCGAACCGCTGGCCACAAAGATTCGGCGCGCGCTGTAGGTTTTACCCCGTGCGCGGTCCTTATCAATAAATCGTCACCGAGAGAATCTCGCAGACGCTTGACGGCGTTCGATACCGCCGGTTGAGTCATCGCCAAGCGCTGTGCTGCGCGCGTCAGGTTTTGTTCTGTCATGACAGCATCAAACACCCGCAGCAGATTCAAATCCAAAGTCAGGAAGCTCATTAAATTGAGTGAAACAGAATTGAAAGCAGGAGATATAGCATGAATTAATTTGCTGACAAGTAGGTGCGTAAGCTTTTGTCCGGCAAAACGTCAAGCCAAGATAACGCTCACCGCCGCGCGCAGGCCTTGGCAAGGTGCAAGCCTACCGCTAGCACTGCAATGGAAAAGAAAATACTCAAATGGGCGCTATCGGTTTTGTCCAGTAAATATCCGGTTGCTCCAACACCTACCGCCTGTCCGAAAAAAAAGCACGAAGCAAAGGCGGCGACTGCGGCACCGCGACCGGCAGGAACCATCTGGGTTGCATTGATCTGCAAAGTGTTGTGCATCATATAAAAGCCTAAACCAAACAGAAAGCAAGCCGGTAAGGTTAACCACCAGCTAGGGCTGTACCCAATCGTTAGCATGCAGATTGCCATTAGACAGCCGCCGGCGCGAATCAATTTGACTTCGCCGAGCGAGCGCACCAAGGTGGGTGAGAAAATCGCGAAGCAAAGCCCGCCTAGACCAAACAACATGACGACAGACCCGGCAGCAGTTAGCGACATCCCTAATCGGAGGTGCAAAATTGTTGGGATAAACGCCAAGGTTCCGAACACCAGCGCGCCTTCGATGAAAACACTCGTCAGAATTACACGTGCCCACGGTACGGCAACGACTTTGGAAAAAGATTTCCACAAGGGTTGCGATACTTCGCCGCGTAGGTCACCCTTGGCAAGTGCATGGTGTGGCAGCCGAGCCCGTAGATGTGAAAGATAAGCGCCAGTGAACAAAAATGCGGCAGCGATCAACAAGAAAGGAATGCGCCAATCCAGGTAATCCGCACAGAAACCACCTAGCAAGACGCCGACACCATTACCGAGAATCAAACCAATCATGAATCTGGCGAGCACTGCTTGGCGCCGTTCGTAAGGCACCACATCCCCAATCCAAGCCATTGATAATGGGATTAATGCGGCGCAACTCGCTCCCGCGAGCAAACGTGCAGCCAGCAGCGTAGAAAAATTGGTAGCGGCTGCGCACAGTAACGTGGTTACCGAGCAAAACAAACAACCAACCGCAATAACAAAGTATTTCCCGTAGCGGTCGCCGAGCGGGCCAAATAACAGCTGAGCGATCCCATAAGCCACGCTAAACGCCGTGATGACAGCAGAGACGGTACCCACAGTCACCGAAAACTCGGATGACAAGCGAACCAGCATCGGGTCCGCCACCCGCATCGACATACCACTGCCAAATGCGGCTAGACCAAGCGCGATAAATGCACTTCGCGGTACCTGATTATCAGCATCGGGCGGAGAAACATTAGCACCCGTCACAGTGATCGTACGCTCTGAAATGAACGCTCAATGCCGCGTATCGGGTCGACGAATTCAATTGAACGAGCGAGCAGCTTGAGCGGCGAGGAAAAATCCTCGTTGCTGGATTCGGTGGCGATCGGATAAAACGAGTCATTCAAAATCGGTATGCCGAGTGAGCTCATGTGGATGCGCAACTGGTGCATTTTTCCGGTATCGGGCAGCAAGCGGTAATGCCCAACATCACCCGTGTGGGAAATCAACTCAACACGCGTAAACGCGTTAGGTTCACCCTCGACTTCTTTCACACGGAAAAACTGATCGTCCCGCACAATACGACTGGAGACCAGACGTGGTGAAAGCAGGTCGGCGCGCACCGGGGCAAGTGCTTCATACACTTTATGAACACGTCGAAAGCGAAACAGCGCTTGCCATACAGGCCGGGTAGCTGGATTCACCGAAAACAGCATCACACCCGCCGTCTCTCGGTCTAGGCGATGAATCGGGGAGATGCTTTGCAAGCCCGTCTTGCGGCGCAAGCGTACTAGCAGAGACTCATGGAGAAAACGTCCACCCGGAGTCACTGGCACGAAGTGCGGCTTATCCACGACCATCAACTCATCGTCTTGGTAAAGCACCGTTTCTTCGAATGGGATCGGCGTCTCGTCGATGCGCTCGCGGTAATAAAAAATCCTCTGACCACCAACGAAGCTTTCGTCATAAGCAAGCGTCCTGCCGTGATCATCTCGCACATCGCCGCGCGCCATGCGAGCGCGCCAGGCATGCTCGGGCACCATCGGGAAACGAACCGCCAAGTAGGAACCTAAGGTCGCCCAATCACCATGCGGTAGCCAGGCGTAGCTTGGTGCGACACCGTCGCGCATCGGTAGCACGCCCAGTAGGGCCGTCAAACGGGGCTGAGTGCTCACACCAGAAGTCAATATCGAATCGGATCGATCATGGGCATCAGATGATGCCGTGACCCCGACCACAACGCAGCCCAGCCAGGCGGCCAAGGCAGCGCTGGGCCAGTGTAAGCAGGTACATTGGCGCGCAGCGGAATAATCGGAAGAGACTCGGGTATCGCGCCGTTGGAGCGATCCATACTCAGTGAGTAAGAATAATTGGGAAGTAAGGCATCGCAAACGTCAGCGAACCAACGCGCATGATCTTCATCGCGGCCGAGCGCTTGGGCCAAACCTTGTGGGTCGAAGCGAGCCAACGCTGAACAAAGCTCAGTCACGGAATCGCCAGGACTGTCGCCCCAACCGAGCACGGGATTCAAGTTGTACTCAGCACCGGAGCCATACCAGCCTTCACGCAAGCTGCGCCGGTACCAATCGCGCTTCCCTGTAAATAGATGCCAGCGCCAGTGAAGCCCAGAGGGTTTCGGCCAGCTGTAGAGATAAAGGCGCTGGTAGCCCGCTTGGTGCAGGGACCGCATCATCGCCATTAAACGGCCATGAGGCATGCGGTCCGGCGGCGCTACACGAAAATGAATCGGTTCACCATCGGCATGTTGAACCTGATCGCAGGATAAATTCAAATCGAGCGTACGCCCTTCACTGCCAAAGCGTGCCGATACCCAACCAGTCATCAGATTAACAGCGGTGATAACTCCATAGCCTCTGTAGCGGTGGAAGATCACGGTGCCCGGCGCGAGTGGCTTCATCAAGCGAAGATCTTAAATAATCTCAGGGGGTAGTTTACTGGCATCACTGCATGTTCGTAAGGCGAATAACAAGGGCAATGATCGAACCAATCACCCGAAGTCGTAAACCATTTGCAAGACCGAACATAAACCAATGCCAACTTAGCATTGGATTCCATTCAGGGACCGCTTTTACCATGGCGGTCCATCTTGTCTCGGATGGCGGGTAGCGTAAACGGTTAACGTGAATGCTGCTCAGCATTTCAGGGGTGGTTCCTTTGGAGCCACCCCTTTTTTTATCGCGCTATCATGGCAGGGTTTCGTTGAGATAAAACCATGAGCCTACGCATCATTGCCACCGGCGGCACCTTTGACAAGCACTATGACCCGATCACGGGCCAGCTTGTTTTCGTTGACAGCGTGTTACCCGAAGCATTAGCACGAGCACGAATCACTGACCCGATCAGTGTTGAGCCACTGATGGCGATCGATTCGCTCGACATGAATAACACCCATCGCGCTCAAATACTTTCAGCATGTGAGCGCAGCGCCGAGCATAAAATCGTCATCATTCACGGTACGGACACCCTGCGCGAGACTGCGCAAGTACTCGGGCAAGCCGGCTTGCAAAAAACGATTGTACTGACCGGCGCTATGGTGCCTTACCGAGTGGCATCTTCCGACGCCCTGTTCAACTTGGGCTTTGCGGTCGCGGTTGCCCAGTTAAACGCACCGGGCGTGTTTGTAGCAATGAATGGGCGTGTTTTTTCTTGGGATAAGGTGCGCAAGAATAAAACCGACGGCATCTTCGAGAACGCAGACTAGCGGATACGCGCGCAACTACTTGCCGATACAAAAACGACTGAAAATCGCCCCTAACAAATCATCCGACGTAAACGCGCCGGTAATGCTGCTTAACTGTTCTTGGGCGAGTCGTAATTCTTCAGCGAACAGATCCAATGCGCCATCACCTCTACAGGCCAGCTGAGCGGCGATAGTTAAATGTTCGTGCGCTTGACGCAATGCGAGTAAATGTCGCTCGCGTGCGAGATAAATTGATTCACTGGTTTGCTGCCAGCCCGCGACGCGAAGCAAAGCGGACTTTAGCAAGTCCAGACCGGCCGCCGTTGCTGCTGACACGTAAAGATGGGTGGCGTCACCCTGCTCTTCCAGTGACGGACGATGGCCGGAAACATCGATCTTGTTCCAGATGCGCAGTAGCGGCAAGCGCGCGGGTAGTCGCTCGACCAGCGCTTCATCAGCGCGGGTCGGTCCGCGACTCGCGTCGAGGATATGAAGCACGACATCCGCTTCTTCGACTGCTGCCCAGGTACGCGCGATGCCGATTCGTTCGACTTCGTCGCTGGTCTCTTGATCGTCACGGATGCCAGCCGTATCGATCACATGAATCGGAATGCCTTCGACCTGAATAGTTTGCGTGACACGATCACGGGTAGTGCCCGCTATCGCGGTGACGATTGCCACATCGGCACCCGCCAGTGCATTTAGCAAAGAGCTTTTACCGACATTCGGTAGCCCAGCCAGCACTACTTTCAAGCCATTGCGCAACAGGGCGCCTTGCCCTGCTTGGGTTAGCACGGTCTCAAGCGTGTCACGAATGGTTTGTAGCTGCCCGCGCGCATTCGAGGCTTCTAAGAACTCGATCTCTTCTTCGGGAAAATCGAGCGTGGCCTCGACCAACATGCGCAGATGGGTGACGCGATCCACCAGCTCGGTAATCACTTTAGAAAAAGCACCTGACAGTGATTGCGTCGCCAGCCGCGCTGCCGCTTCTGTTGAGGCCTCAATCAGATCAGCCACGGCCTCTGCCTGTGCAAGGTCTAGCTTGTCGTTCTGAAATGCGCGATAGGTGAACTCACCTGGCTGGGCTAGACGTAAGCCCATGTCGAGGCCTGCTTCCAGACAGCGATTCAACAGCATATGCAACACCACCGGGCCGCCGTGTCCTTGAAGCTCCAATACCTCCTCACCCGTATACGAGTGTGGCGCGGCAAACCACAGCATCAGGCCACTATCTATCGTGCTGCCATCGGCCGCCAAAAAACTGACGTACTTTGCCTGGCGCGCTTGCAGCATGTCGGATTGCAGCCCACAGATCGCTTGCGCCAGACGTATCAAACCACTGCCGGAGACACGTACTACACCGATACCGCCGTGGCCCGGTGCGGTGGCAATAGCGGCAATCGGAGAAGAATCAGGAAACATATAGGGATTCTAGTCGCAATAAAAAAGTCCGCACGGTAATGCTGCGGACTTTTTCTAGGGCGGCAGAGAATGAAGCGCTAGGCTTTGCCCGCCTCGGACTGCTTAGTAATCACCCACTGCTGAGCGATCGACAAGATATTGTTGACCACCCAGTACAGCACGAGGCCGGAAGGGAAGTAGAAGAACATGAAGGAAAACACCAGTGGCATGAACATCATGACTTTTGCTTGTATAGGATCGGGTGGTGTCGGATTCAGCTTGGTTTGGACATACATCGATACCGCCATGATGATGGGCAGCAGGCCGATCGGCATATCCAATCCCGGTAGCGTGCCGAACAGCGTATCCGGCGCAGACAAATCATGAATCCACCCCAGCCATGGGGCATGGCGCATTTCCACACTCGCCAGCAGCACCCAGTACAGCGCAATGAAGACAGGAATTTGCACCACGATCGGTAAGCAACCACCCAGCGGGTTGATTTTCTCGGTCTTGTATAACTCCATCATGGCCGCATTCATTTTCTGCGGGTCACCTTTGTGACGTTCACGAATCGCCGTCATCTTAGGTGTCACCAGCTTCATCTTTGCCATGCTGCGGTAGCTGGCAGCTGACAGCGGAAAGAAGGCGAGCTTGATCAGAATCGTCAGGAAGATGATGGTCCAGCCCCAGTTGCCGAGCAGGACGTGCAGTTGAGTCATGAGCCAAAAGATGGGCTTGGCGATCAGCGTCAACCAGCCATAGTCTTTCACCAAATCAAAGTCGGTGGCGAATTTCTCCAGCATCAGAGACTCTTGCGGACCGGCGTAGAACTTGCCTTCATGTGACACGCTGCTGCTGGCAGCCAGCGGGCCGAGCGGCATGATGGCGCCAACGGCATACAGACGCGGACCGATTTTTCGGGTGAACAATTCATTGTCACCTTTAGACAAAGGCGCGAACGCAGCAACAAAATAGTGCTGAACCATCGCGACCCAGCCGTCAGGCGTACGCGCAGCCACCGGGCTTTTGCCTTTTTCGATGTCTTCGAAGTTGACCTTGCGGTATTTATCCTTGTCGGTATAGAGCGCGGGACCGGTAAAGGTGCTGTAAAAATAAGAATCACCACCCAGCTTGCTGTCATCTCGAACCAACTGCGCATAGACCGACGGTGAAATCGCGGCGGCGCTACGGTTTTCGATATCGTGTTTGATGCCGATGTCGTACTCACCGCGTTTCAGGGAGTAGGTCTTGGTGACCTTGACGCCACCTTGTTCGCTGTCCAACACCAGTTGCAGTGTGTCGCCAGTGTTCAAAGAGCGAACACCATCACGCGCAACAAAGGTCGAGCGGTGGTTGGGGAAGTCGCCACCAATCAAACCACTTTGCGCCACATAGGTGCGCGTTGCTGTTTTCTGCAGTAGCACGACGGGGTTACCAGTTTCCTTGCTGTCCTGGTGCTTGAGCAGCTCGACACGGGTGATGTCGCCGCCCAGCGTGTTGATCTCCACCTTCAACAGGTCGGTGGTGAGTACAAGCGTCTCGCCTACCGCTTCCGAAGGGGCGTTAGCCGGTAGATCACCGCTGGTGACCGGAGACGGCGCGGCGATACTTTGCTGCGGTACCGACAAATCTTTGCTTGCTGCAGCAGTAGCTGAGGACTGAGCCCCGCTATCAGCAGACGGCGGCGGCGGCGGGTTGCTGTAGCGATTCCAGTTTTCCCACAGCATCAGGAGCGACAGTGAGAAGACCACTAGCAGAACAGTACGTTTGATATCCATTGATTTATCGGAGATGAAAGCGATTCAGTGATGCACTTGCGAGGATGCAGAGCGCGATTCGGTACAAATAGTGGCGAGGGGTGGCACAGGGTCGAAGCCACCACCGTGCCATGGGTGGCATTTACATAGTCGGCGCCCAGCCAGCAAGCTGCCTTTCATGGGCCCGTGCGCGGCAATGGCCTCGCGCGCGTAATCCGAGCAACTGGGGAAAAAGCGGCAATTCTGCCCGAGAAAAGGGCTGATGCAGAGCTTGTAGACACTTAAAAGGGCGAGCAATACCGATTTCATGGCAATTGCGTCGGTGTTTGAACTAACAAATGACGCAGCTCGGCGCCCAGCGTCACGCGCAGTGAGGGTGAGGCAGCGCAGGATTGCCGCCGCGCAGGCGCTTGGCTTAAGCGAACAATGCAATCGACTGCTCCTAACGAGGCCTGACGGAAAACCTCCCGTGCCACCCGCTTGATCAGGTTGCGCGTCACGGCGCGTGGCGCAAGGCGCTTGGCTACCACGACACCGAGGCGGGCATGTCCAAGAGGGTTGGGGCGGAGATAAAGCACGAAATGTTGAGTTCGATGGACAGGGCGCAAACGAAAAACGGATGAGAAATCATCCGTTTTTATGATGCGTTGGTGCCTGCCGTAGCCTGCCGGAGAACCGGACATGCGGCAACGCAGGTCGAGTTGCGCTGCCGGGTTAGACGGCGAGACGCTTGCGACCTTTGGCGCGACGCGCGTTCAAGATAGCACGGCCGGAACGCGTAGCCATGCGAGCGCGGAAACCATGGGTGCGTTTGCGGCGAACGACAGAAGGTTGAAAAGTACGTTTCATCGAAGTCTCGCGAAGTTGTTTGGGGCGGAAAATCGGGCGAACCCGACGCTGGACCGTCAACAAGGGCGCCGCTGGCAGTACCAGTAGCGGCTTGGCCGCAGCGCATTGCGCAGAACCTTGGATTAGACACCAGAATATGTATATCTGTCAATCACTTAACAGATTCGCTCAAACCCCGCCCTGGCGCGTGGTCGGCAAGTGCGTCGACGTGACGAAATCACTCATCAGCCTGTGGATAACTAACGCTGGCGGCGGTAAAATGTCGGTTGATTCAGCGAGCGCGGAGTAGTTCCCGCCGATCGGCTGAGACCTCCGACTAACCGATACCCGAAGCGCACCAGGCTGCAGCTTCTGTTTGGACCATTGAATGGAAGAATTCTGGCAGACCTGCGCTAAACGGCTGCAGCAGGAGCTGACGCCGCAGCAGTTTAGCGCCTGGATCAAGCCGCTTGCCCCGCTCGACTATGAGGAAGGCCGGCTGCGCATCGCCGCCCCCAACCGCTTCAAACTAGACTGGGTAAAAACCCAATTTGCGGCACGTATCACCACGATCGCGGCCGAATTTTGGCAGTCACCGGTGGACGTACAGTTTGTGCTGGACCCCCGTATGGCGGTCAGCAAGCGCCCGGCAGGCGCTGTGCCCGCGGCCGCTGCCACGCCCGGTCCGGTTAACGAGCTGCCTGAGCTAGCAGATGACAACGCGCTCTTGCGCGATCAGAGCAAGATCAATTCGGCCCTCACGTTTGATAGCTTTGTAACGGGTAAGGCTAACCAATTGGCGCGCGCGGCAGCGATCCAGGTGGCGAGTAACCCGGGAAGTTCGTATAACCCGCTTTTCCTTTACGGCGGCGTGGGCCTCGGCAAAACCCACTTGATTCATGCGATTGGAAATCAGGCGATCGCCGACAACCCAAACGTGCGCATCCGCTACATCCATGCCGAGCAGTACGTGCGCGACGTGGTGACCGCCTACCAGCGCAAAGGTTTTGATGACTTCAAGCGCTATTACCACTCGCTCGACCTGCTGCTGATCGATGACATCCAATTCTTTGGCGGTAAGAGTCGTACGCAAGAAGAGTTCTTCTACGCGTTCGAAGCACTGATTGCTGCCAAGAAGCAGATCATCATAACCAGCGATACCTATCCAAAAGAGATCACGGGTATGGATGACCGGTTGATCTCGCGTTTTGATTCCGGCCTCACGGTGGCAGTCGAGCCGCCCGAGCTTGAGATGCGAGTGGCGATTTTGCTGAAGAAAGCGCAACAAGAAGGCGTCAAATTAAATGATGACGTCGCTTTTTTCGTTGCCAAGCATTTGCGCTCAAACGTGCGCGAGCTGGAAGGCGCGCTGCGCAAGATCCTCGCCTATTCGCACTTTCATGGCCGCGAGATCACGATTGATGTTGTGAAAGAGGCGCTGAAAGATTTGCTGTCGGTACAAAACCGCCAAATTTCGGTGGAGAACATACAGAAGACCGTAGCTGACTTTTTCAATATCAAAGTCGCCGACATGTACTCGAAGAAGCGCCCAGCAAATATCGCGCGGCCGCGCCAAATTGCGATGTATCTCGCCAAAGAACTCACCCAAAAGAGTTTGCCTGAGATCGGTGAACTGTTTGGCGGCCGCGATCACACCACGGTGCTGCATGCGGTAAGAAAGATTGCGGCAGACAGAAGTAAAAACCCGGAAATCAATCATGAGCTACATGTGCTCGAGCAGACCCTGAAGGGCTGACACAATCAAGTCAATGATTAAACCTATGCAAACACCAGGCATTTCTTGCGAAAGGAACCCACCATGCAACTGGTAAAAACTCAACGAGATGCGCTGCTCAGGCCGCTGCAAATCGTGAGCGGTATTGTCGAGCGTCGGCACACCTTGCCGATTCTGGCCAATATCCTCATCCGTAAAGACGGTAACCAAGTCAGCCTACTGTCGACCGATATCGAGGTGCAAATCAGCACCCATGCCGCGATCGGTTCGGGCAGCGACGTGGCTGCCACCACAGTGGCAGCGCGCAAGTTGCTCGACATCCTGCGCGCTTTGCCGGACGCCGAAGTGACACTTTCGGTGACGAACAAGCGCATGACCCTGCAGTGCGGCAAGTCGCGCTTTGCATTGCAGACACTGTCGGCAGAAGAATTTCCGACAGTGGCGCAAGCCGAGCACTACGGCGCTCAGTTCAGCCTGCCACAGAAAACATTGAAGCACCTGCTGAACATGGTGCACTTTTCAATGGCGCAGCAGGATATTCGCTATTACCTAAATGGCCTGCTGCTGGTGGTTGAAGGCAAAAACGTGATTGCTGTTGCGACCGACGGCCATCGCCTTGCATTCAGCCAGATCGTGACTGAGCAGGAGTTTGCCCGACAGGAAGTCATCATCCCGCGCAAAACCATTATCGAACTGCAGCGCTTGCTCGAAGAGACCGATGAACCGGTCAAGCTGGCAATCGCCACGAATCAGGTGAAATTCGATTTCTCCGATATAGAACTGATCTCGAAACTGGTGGAAGGGAAATTCCCTGACTACACCCGCGTTATCCCGAAGGCGTACAAGAATAACTTCACGCTCAGTCGCGAAGCACTACTTCGCTCGCTACAGCGCGCGGCGATCATGACCTCTGACAAATTCAAAGGCGTGCGTTGCATGGTCGAGCCCGGCAGCTTGAAAATCAGCTCGACCAACGCCGACCAGGAGGAGGCCGTAGAAGAACTGGAAATTGATTACGCCGGGGATGCGATCGACATTGGATTCAATGTGACGTATTTGCTGGATGTATTGAATAACCTGAAGGGTGACAGCATCAGTATCTCGCTCGGCGATGCCAACTCGTCAGCGCTGGTGACGATCCCCGATGATCCGAATTTCAAATATGTCGTAATGCCGATGCGTATTTGAGGCTAGACCCGAGCGGCGCATTAAGGGGGCCACCGAGCCCCTTCGTGCCGTTCTAGAAACCCGCTAGCCAACGTTTTGCTTGATCAGGAACACCATGTCAGCCACACCCGCAGAAAATCCTAACGCTTCTAGTCAGTATGGCGCTTCGTCGATTCAAATCCTCGAAGGCTTGGAAGCGGTGCGCAAGCGACCCGGTATGTACATCGGCGACACCTCTGACGGTACAGGCTTGCACCATCTGGTTTTCGAAGTGCTTGATAACTCGATTGATGAAGCCTTGGCCGGACACTGCACGGAAATTCACGTCACTATCCACGCCGATAATTCGATCTCGATTACCGATAATGGCCGCGGCATACCAACCGGCATCAAGTGGGATGACAAACACGAACCAAAGCGTAGTGCGGCTGAGATCGTCATGACCGAGCTGCATGCAGGCGGCAAATTCGATCAGAACGCCTACAAAGTATCGGGCGGCTTGCACGGCGTCGGTGTTTCCTGCGTCAACGCGCTTTCCAAGCGATTGAAGCTCACCATCCGGCGCGATGGAAAAAAGCACTTCATGGAGTTTGCGCACGGCATTCCGCAGAACCGTGAGATAGAACAGCAGGACGGCGTCGCGGTATCGCCAATCAAGGTGATTGGTGACACCGAGAAGCGTGGTACGGAAGTCCATTTCTGGGCCGACGAAGAGATTTTCTCCCATGTCGAGTTCCACTACGACATTCTCGCAAAGCGTATTCGTGAACTTTCGTTCCTGAACAATGGTGTGCATATCAAGCTCACCGATCAGCGCACTGGCAAGGAAGAAAGCTTTGCATTTGAAGGTGGGACACGGGGCTTCGTCGAGTACATCAACAAGAATAAGAATGTGCTGCACCCGACGGTGTTTCAAGCGACGGGCGAGCGCGTGTCAGAGCATGGCACGACGATTTCGGTCGATGTTTCGATGCAGTGGAACGACGCGTTCAACGAGCAGGTACTGTGTTTCACCAACAATATCCCGCAGCGTGATGGTGGTACACACCTGACCGGCTTGCGCGCGGCGATGACTCGTGTAATCAACAAGTACATCGAAGAACATGAGTTTGCCAAAAAAGCCAAGGTAGAAGTTAGCGGCGACGATATGCGCGAAGGTCTGACTTGCGTGCTATCGGTCAAGGTGCCCGAGCCTAAGTTCAGTTCACAAACCAAAGACAAGCTAGTGTCTTCGGAGGTGCGCGGGCCGGTAGAAGAAGTCGTAGCAAAAACGCTGACCGACTTTTTAATGGAGAAACCGAATGATGCCAAAATCATTTGCGGCAAGATCGTCGAGGCCGCGCGCGCACGGGAAGCGGCGCGCAAGGCGCGCGAGCTAACCCGCCGCAAGGGTGTGATGGATGGTCTTGGTCTGTCGGCCAAGCTGGCTGACTGCCAAGAAAAGGACCCAGCCTTGTGCGAACTGTATATCGTCGAGGGTGACTCCGCCGGTGGCTCTGCCAAGCAGGGCCGCGATCGCAAGTTTCAGGCAATTCTTCCGCTGCGCGGCAAAGTATTGAATGTCGAAAAGGCCCGTTTCGAGAAAATGCTTTCTTCGGAACAGATCACTACGCTGATCGCGACGCTCGGCACATCAATCGGCGCAGATGAGTTCAATATCGAGAAGTTGCGCTATCACCGCATCATCATCATGACGGATGCCGATGTCGACGGTGCGCATATCCGCACGCTGTTGCTGACACTCCTGTACCGTCAGATGCCACAACTGGTGGAGCGCGGTCATGTGTATATCGCGCAGCCGCCGCTATACAAGGTCAAACATGGTAAAGACGAGCGTTATCTGAAAGATGATCTCGAAGAGACCAGCTACATGATGCAAATCGCGTTGCAAGATGCGGCACTTGTGCCGGTAGAGGGCGCAGTCCCGATTGCAGGTGAGGCGCTCAACGAGCTGGTCAGAAAATACAATACCGCTAATGCGATCGTTCAGCGCTTGTCCAGAGTGATTGACGATGCGGCGCTCGCTGCCATCATGAACGGCGTCACGCTCGACCTGTCGAGTGAAGCAGCAGCAGAAGCAAGCGCTCAGGCATTGACGGCTGCTATTAACGACCCGTTGGTACGGGTCGGTGTCACTACAGACCCTTTGTCTGCGTCGCTGCGCTTGCGAATCGAGCGCCAGCATCACGGCAACCTTCGCCTCAGTGTCATCGACGCGGAGTTCGTCGATAGTCCGGACTATGGCTTGTTGTTCGAGGCTGCAGCGACATTCAAGGGCTTGATCGCTCCGGGCGCGGTGATTCGTCGTGGCAGCGGCGACAAACTTCGCGAGCATGCGATCGGGGATTTTCGGCAGGCAATGGCCTGGTTGCGCGACGAAGCAGAACGCGGAGTGAGCAAGCAGCGCTACAAGGGCTTGGGCGAGATGAATCCGGAGCAGTTGTGGGAAACCACCATGGATCCAGCCGTACGCCGCCTGCTGAGAGTGCAAATTGAGGATGCCATCTCCGCCGATCAGATTTTTGCAACCTTGATGGGTGATGAGGTCGAACCACGCCGAGCGTTCATCGAGAATAATGCGCTTTCCGCGGGTAATATCGACGTATAAATAGCCCGACGTAGCATGTCTTTCAAAGCGATTCTTTTTGACGCGTACGGCACTTTGTTCGATGTGTACGCGATTGCAGCAGAGGCCGAGCGTCAGTTTCCTGGCCAAGGCAGCGCTGTCGCGACGCTTTGGCGCGACAAGCAGATCGAATACACTCGACTACGCACGCTATCCGATACCTATCAGCCGTTCGATGTGGTCACCCGCGACGCACTGCAATTTGCGTGCAGCCGGCTTGGCCTCGCACTCAGCCCAGAGTCGCAATCGCAGCTCATGGATCAGTACAACCGGCTGACGCCGTTCCCGGAAAACCTCAACGTACTGAACGAGCTGAAGCGCGATGGGCTCATGCTCGCCGTTCTCTCAAACGGCAACCCGGAAATGCTGGACCCAGTGATCAAAGCGGCAGACATGGACGGTATGTTCACCCATGTACTGTCGGCGCATAGCGTGAAAAAATTCAAAACCGCGCCGGAGACGTACCGTCTCGGTACCAGCACCTTGGGATTAGCGGCGGAAGATTGTTTATTCGTCTCAAGTAATGGCTGGGATATTTGCGGTGCTGCCTGGTTTGGTTATCCGACCTTCTGGGTGAACCGCGCGGCAGCACCGTTAGAGGTACTTGGGGTCACCCCGAATGGCGAGGGCCGTTCGCTGAATGACTTGCTTCAATTTGTCCGGCAGCGCGGGGGACATTAAAGCCCGCCGATAAATCTAAACAACCACAACACATCAACTCATCGAGGAATCACAAATGACAGCACGCACCGCTTGCCACGATTTGCAGGTGGATACCATCCTGTACCGCTTTATCGAGGACAAGGTCCTACCGGGCACCGGCATCGACAGCGACCACTGGTGGCGTGGATTTTCGAAAATCGCCAAAGATCTCGCGCCCAAAAACGCCGAGCTTCTTACAGAGCGCGATCGTTTGCAAAGCGAATTAGATGCATGGCATAGCACTCACCCAGGACCCATCCGCGACATACCTTTTTATCGCAAGTTTCTGGAATCGATTGGCTACCTGTTGCCGGTACCCAAGGCGGTGAGGGTTACGACGGACAATGTCGACGCCGAACTGTCCACCACCGCCGGGCCGCAGCTGGTGGTGCCGATTCTGAATGCCCGCTATGTGTTGAACGCTGCCAACGCGCGCTGGGGCTCGTTGTACGACGCGCTATACGGTACTGACGCTATTCCTGAGACTGATGGTGCGACTCGCGACGGCGGCTACAACCCGGTGCGCGGCGCAAAGGTCATCGCTTTCGCCCGTGGTTTTCTTGATGAAGTAGTGCCGCTGGCAGCGGGCTCTCATGCAGATGTTGCCGAGTACTCTGTAGATGGTGCGCATTTGAAAGCGGTTATGCAAGACGGCAGTGCGACTGGACTCGCCGATGCATCGAAGTTTGTCGGTTATCAGGGTGAGACATCGGCTCCGACTGCGGTGCTGCTGAAGAATAATGGCTTGCACATCGAACTTCGGATCAATCGCAATAGCACGATCGGTAAACAAGATATCGCGGGCGTGGCCGATATCGTTGTCGAGTCAGCCTTGTCGACTATTCTTGACCTTGAAGACTCAGTGGCTGTGGTGGACGGCGCCGATAAAGTCGCCGCCTACGAGAATTGGCTTGGCATCCTGAAAGGCACACTCGTAGAGCAGGTGAGTAAGGGCGGTAAAACATTTCAGCGTACGCTGAGCCCGGACCGGGAGTACAACGGCGCCGATGGCAAGACGCTGAAATTACATGGGCGTTCATTGCTGTTCTTACGCAATGTGGGACACCTGATGACCAATCCGGCGATCCTGATTGGCGATGGCAAAGAAATACCGGAAGGCATTTTGGATGCCGTTGTCACTACGACCATCGCGCTACATGATTTGCGCCGTCCTGCGTCACAGGCTATCTGTAATACTCGCGCTGGCTCGGTGTATATCGTCAAGCCGAAGATGCATGGGCCAAAGGAAGTCGCGTTTGCTGTCGAGTTGTTCGGGCGCGTTGAATCCTTGCTCGGCTTGAAAGAGAACACCGTCAAGCTCGGCATCATGGATGAAGAGCGCCGCACCTCCACAAACCTCAAGGCCTGCCTGCAAGAAGCAGCAGCACGAGTCGCCTTCATCAACACCGGTTTCCTTGATCGCACCGGCGACGAGATTCACTCCTCGTTACTTGGTGGGCCCATGATGCGTAAGGGCCACATGAAAACCTCGACTTGGCTGGCAGCCTATGAGCGCAGCAATGTGCTGACGGGATTGAGTTGCGGTTTGCGCGGTCGCGCGCAAATCGGTAAGGGTATGTGGGCGATGCCTGATCTGATGGCTGCGATGTTGGATCAAAAAATCGGACATCCAAAATCCGGTGCCAATACCGCGTGGGTACCTTCGCCAACAGCCGCAGTGCTACATGCTCTGCACTATCACCAAGTGGATGTGTTCGATACCCAGCGTGAGCTTGAGCAGCAAGATAACACCGCTGAGTTGCAACAGCTACGCGATCAGTTGTTGTCGGTTCCGATTGTCGATGCGCCCAACTGGTCGGCCCAAGAAATTCAGGAGGAGCTCGACAACAATACGCAGGGCATACTGGGTTATGTGGTGCGCTGGGTTGAGCAGGGTATCGGCTGCTCCAAAGTGCCCGACATTCATAACGTCGCATTGATGGAGGACCGTGCCACTTTGCGTATCTCTAGCCAGCATATTGCGAACTGGTTACGCCATGGCGTGATCACCGAAGCTCAAGTCAAAGAGACTTTGGCGCGCATGGCAAAAATCGTCGATCAACAAAATGCCGGCGACCCGCTCTACCGACCAATGGCGACCGATCTTGAACAATCACATGCATTCCGTGCAGCGAGTGACCTCGTGTTCAAGGGTGCCGTACAACCTTCGGGCTACACCGAGCCACTGCTCCACGCATGGCGCCTGAAATTCAAAAGGGAAGTGGTCGGCGTCTGATTTTCGCTGGTCTGAAATAGAAACGCCGGCTTGCGAGCCGGCGTTTTTGTTTGGGTAGACAAACGGACCGGCGGGGAGCTAAGAGGAACCACCCTGCTATGCGCGTTCCCCGGAGCGAAGTCTCGACGATTGACCTGCAAATACTGGAATCTCAAGGTACGTATGTATCTGACGGAAGTCCGCCAGGGCATAAGAGTCTTCCGGCATGTTTATAGTCCATGATATTCCTATATTTGCGAATCAAACTTCCACAAACACACCATGTTTTTCGGAACAACTTTTAGCCTATACTCGGCTCCAAGCCGAAATCCCGGCAAAAGCAAATCCGCAGTACCCTTGTTGTTTCAGTGATCTGGAGGTTTCATGAAAAGGTTTTTGACGTTTCTGATGGTGGCCGTGCTGGGTGCCACCGTCTTGATGGGTAGCGCGCAGGCAAAACGTCTCGGCGGTGGCGGGTCGATTGGTAAGTCATCCCCGACGTACAGCCGGCAGGCCACGCCGCCGGCGAATCAAGCCGCCCCTGCGCAGCGTCCTGCACAACCTGCAGCACCGGCACCGGCGAGTCCGTGGCGCGGCATTATCGGCGGCGCTTTGCTTGGCCTTGGTATCGGCGCGCTGCTGTCGCACTTCGGCTTAGGTGGCGCAGCGGCTGGCATGATCGGCACGATCCTGATGATTGGTTTGCTCGCTGCAGCGGCCTTCTTCATCTACCGGATGATCAGCCGAAAGTCTCAGCCAGCACCGCTGCAACCCGCTTACGGCGGCCCCATGCAGCGTGAGCAGCTGTCTGAGCCTGCACGTACACCGGAGATCGGATCCGGTCTCGGTGAGACCCAGTCCTCGACATGGCAGTCATCGCAGCCGGCAGTGCCAGAAGGCTTTGATGTGAACGGCTTTCTGCGTCACGCGAAAACCAACTTTATTCGGATGCAAGCCGCTTGGGACCGTGCTGATGTTAACGATATCCGAGAGTTCACTACACCAGAGATGTTTGGCGAATTGAAGATGCAGCTAACAGAGCGCGGTGCCACATCGAACACCACGGATGTGGTGAGCATCGAGGCCGAGATGCTTGGCGTTGAATCGAATACCATCGAGCATATCGCCAGCGTACGCTTCCACGGCATGATCCGTGAAGATGTGGATGCACCGGTTGAACACTTTAGTGAAGTGTGGATATTGACCAAGCCCGTCGCAGGCTCGGGCGGATGGTTGCTGGCAGGAATACAGCAATCGTCGTAGTTTTCAAGCCAGGGGCGCACGGTAATGCCCCTTTCTCCGAGGCCTTCTTGATTCAAGCCGCTCATTATCTGAGCGGCTTTTTTCTAGCAAGCGAAACCATGCACCGCCCAATACCATGAATCAACTCGACCGCGCATCGCTGCCACGACAAGTCTCATGGGTGCTGGCAGCCATCGCATTGTTATTGGTGCTGCATGCGGGCCTGATTGCTGCGCTATATGCAGGATTGCTGGTCTACGCCTTGGTGCATCTGCTCGCACCCAAGCTCGCGCGTTTTATTGGCGGTCGGTCAGCGCGTCTAGTGGCTGTTGCAACGCTGAGCGGATCCATCGTTGTGCTGCTGAGTGTGGGTGTTTGGTTGATCGCTTCATTCTTTTTTTCAGAGGCGGGCAGTTTGCCGGTCTTGCTAAAAAAGCTGGTGGATCTGATTGAAGAGGCGCGCGGTCAGATTCCACATTGGCTTGGTGCACTACTGCCGCAAAGTGCAGAAGCCCTGCAACAGTGGTTGACCCAGTGGATACGTGACCACGCCACACAAGCCACTCAAGTAGGCCAGCAGACGGGCCGTGTGTTTGTACAAATTTTGATCGGCATGGTGATCGGCGCGATGGCGGCCTTGTACGACACCACGCAAATACCAAGATTCAAACCACTCGCAGCAGCTTTGCATGAGCGCGTCGCCACGCTACATCAATCATTCCGACGCGTTGTTTTTGCCCAAGTAAGAATAGCCGCCATCAATGCCGCCTTCACAGCGATTTATCTGGCAATCGTTTTGCCGCTGGTAGGCATCAAGCTGCCCCTGGTGAAGACCATGATCTTGGTGACCTTTGTCGCCGGCTTACTGCCCGTTATCGGCAATCTCATTTCGAATTCGGTCATTGTGATGGTGAGCCTGTCTCACTCACTCGGTGTGGCAATGGCGTCATTGCTTTTTCTGGTCACTATTCACAAGTTGGAATACTTTCTCAATGCCAGAATTATCGGCACACAGATCAATGCGCGGGCTTGGGAACTGCTAGCCGCCATGCTGGTGATGGAGGCGCTGTTCGGCATACCCGGCGTCATCGCGGCGCCGGTGTTTTATGCCTATCTCAAGCACGAGCTACAAGCCGTAAACCTCGTCTGACAAGGAGGGAACCCCTTGATGAACGGAATAGAATCCTGAAGATGTTAAGCCCTGCAAACCGGGTTACGCCTTTTCATCACGCTGCTCATCTCCGATCGAGGCAATCAAATCAGCCGGCCGTGAGGAATGCCGCCGAAGTCGCAGATTAATCATTTCAACAATTACTGAGAACGCCATCGCGCTGTAAATGTATCCCTTAGGAATATGTGTGCCAAAGCTTTCTGCAATCAGCATGACACCGATCGCCACGAGGAATGAAAGCGCAAGCACCTTGAAAGTTGGATGTGAGGAAACAAAGCGGCCAATCGCACCTGCGAACAGCATCATTAGACCCACGGATACAACCACCGCAGCGACCATGATCTCAATACGATCGACCATACCGACCGCGGTGATGATGGAATCCAGAGAGAACACCAGATCGATTAGCATGATTTGCAGAATCACTACCCCAAATGCAGCGTGGGCTACGCCTTTCCGCTGCTCGTGCGCGCCTTCCATCAGCTGGTGGATTTCGCCAACACTTTTCCATAGCAGGAACAGCCCACCCAAAAGGAGCACCAGATCGCGCCCTGACAACGCATTTCCCATGACTTCAAACAGCGGTGAGGTCATGCCAATGATCCAGCTCAGCATAAACAGCAAACCAACCCGCATGAACATCGCTGCGAACAAGCCGATCTTGCGGGCGAGTTCTCGCTGATGCGCTGGTAATTTGTCGACCAGTATGGAAATGAAAATGACGTTATCAATGCCCAGCACCAATTCCAGCGCGGTCAATGTCGCGAACGCAATCCAGGTATGCGGGTCGGAAAGTAACTCAATCATCAGTCATCCTAATCAGAAACGAATTTGGCAGAATTCTAACGAGGTATTGCGGGATGCGCTGTGCAGCCGTCTGTCGCCAATCCTAAGTTAATGAGATCGACTCTTCGATAAAACGGAACAAACTGTGAGCCTTAATTTTCGACATTTACATTATTTCTGGGTGGTCGCCAAAGAGGGCAGCGTGACCCGCGCCGCTGACCGCTTAGGTCTGGCGATCCAGACGGTCAGTGCGCAGTTGTCCCTGCTTGAACAGGCTATGGGAAAGGCGCTGTTCAAGCCGCAGGGCCGTCGCTTGGTGTTGACCGAGGCAGGGCAAGTGGCGCTGCGCTACGCCGACCAGATTTTTTTGCTGGGCGAGCAGTTACAGGAGGCCTTGGCCGATGTCGACACCGAGCCGGTGATGCGTCTCACTGTCGGAATCTCTGATTCGCTGCCCAAGCTCATCGCATCGCGTATGTTGGACGCAGCGCTCGCACTCCCGCAACGCGTACGCCTGATCTGCTATGAAGAGCAATTTGAATCCTTGCTCGGCAAGCTTTCGGTTCACAAGCTCGATGTAATGCTCACCGACCGTGCGGTACCACCCGGCTCATCGCTGCGCGTTTTCAGTCACTTACTGGGTGAGACACAGATTAGTTTGTATGCGGTACACGAATTAGCTGAACGTTACCGCAAGGGGTTTCCGAAAAGCCTGACGGGTGCGCCCATGCTACTGCCTACTCGGAACAACGCGATCCGAGCACGGATCGATCATTGGTTCGAGCTCCATGATATTCAACCGGATCTGATTGGGGAGTTTGACGACAACGCGCTGCTACACACCTTTGGCCGTGCCGGGCGCGGCTTGTTTCCAGCACCAACAGTATTGGCGCAAGACGTGAAATCACAGTTTGGCGCGATCGAGGTCGGCGTCATGACCCAAGTCAGAGAACAGATTTACGCCATCTCTAATGAGCGCAAGATTCAGCACCCCGCAATTGAGGCCATATTGAATGCGATTCACAGCGACGTTTTCTGATCCATAACAGAACGGGTCACGATCGTGCCATGTCGTGCAAATAAAAACCCCCGCGATACTAAGCGGGGGTTTCGACAGGCCTGAAGAACTGGTGTGCGGTGGCGCTTAAGTTATTTACCCTTTTTCTTCAGTTGGATTTCAAACTGAGCGAAATAAGCGGCAACATTATCAATATCTGCGTCGCTGAGCGGCTTCGCAATTACATTCATCACCTCATTGTGTCGCTTGCCATCACGGAAATCGCGCAACTGGTTAGCGAGATAGAGGTCGGGTTGTCCGGCCAACGAGGGCGTTCCCGCCATGGTTGATATGCCTTTTTCGCCATGACACATGGTGCAGCTTTGGGCGACTGCTGCGCCAGCAGTAAGGTCATTGGCGGCGACAGGTGCGCACAGACCGAGGTAGAGGGCGCTGGCTGCGATAAAGATAGCGGTTTTCATACTGGATTCTGAAAAAATACGAAGACTTAGGTTGTCAAAAAAAATGCCCGCCGCAATGGTTTGCGGCGGGCATGGCTCAGATGACTGCCGAGCTTGTGGCCCGGCATTTATCCGTCGCGATTAGTTGCCCGCGTAGCTGATGCGATAGAGCGCGCCAGCGTAGTCATCGGACACCAGGATCGAGCCATCAGGCAGGTTGGCAACGTCAACTGGACGGCCAATTGCGCGCTTGGTGACTGGGTCGAGGAAGCCCTCTGCGAACACTTCAGCTTTGCCTGCGGTACCGTCAGCATTGACCGGAACGTAGTTGATCAGGTAGCCGCTTGGCTCTTTACGATTCCAGGAACCGTGCGAAGCGATGAACATGCCGCCCTGATACTTCTT
>JAIXQK010000028.1 GCA_027485795.1 Oxalobacteraceae bacterium | reverse complement strand
GAAGAGTCTCGAACTCTCGACCTCAACCTTGGCAAGGTTGCGCTCTACCAACTGAGCTACTCCCGCGTCGCGAATAAAACCAATGCGTTTTACGACAGACCCGAGATTATAGCTTGGCTAGAAATTTTGTCAACCGACAGCAACTCCCGGCTAGCCCGACTCGTGCCGCTCCTTGATCATCGGCCAGGCCTTGCGGAGGTAGTAAAACATTGACCACAGGGTGAGAAACGCGGCCGCATCAAGCAGCCTTTGCCCAAGCAACAGCGTTGGCAAGAAACCGAGTAGCGGCTCACCATACAGCAGCAACGGTATGGCCACCATCTGCGCCGCCGTCTTGACCTTGCCGAGTGAGCTGACCGCTACCGATTTGGCAGCGCCGATCTGTGCCATCCACTCACGTAACGCCGAGATGGCGATCTCGCGGCCGATGATGATGAATGCGATCACCGCATTGGTTCGGCCCAACTGCACCAGTAGCAGCAAAGCACCCGCGACCATCAGCTTGTCAGCAACGGGGTCGAGAAACGCGCCAAAGGCGGAGGTCTGGTTCCAGCGTCGCGCCAGATAACCATCAAACCAGTCGGTCAGCGCGGCGACAATAAAAATAGCCGTCGCCGCGAGGCCGCGATCGTGCAGCGTCATCCAATGATCGGGCAGAAAGAACACGCCCACCACGAGCGGGATGAGCGCAACGCGTAGCCAAGTCAGCAGGATCGGTATGTTGAGAGGCATGCGCGGATGGAAGAAAGAACTGCCTGCGATTGTAATTCAATGTAGCTGCCGGTAGATGTCTTCAGCGAGTTGCCGCGAGATACCGTCGACCGAGGCGAGATCTTCGACGCTGGCATCCATCACGCCCCTGATCCCGCCAAAGCGGGCCAGCAGTTTCTGGCGGCGCTTCGGGCCGATGCCTTCGATTTCTTCCAAGCGCGAGGTTTGTCGGGCTTTGGCTCGTTTGGCGCGCATGCCCGTAATCGCAAATCGATGCGCCTCATCACGAATCTGCGCTACCAGCATTAGCGCGGCCGACTCCTTGCCCAGCTCAAGCGGGCTACGACCATCGGCGAAGATCAGCGTCTCCAGCCCCACCTTGCGCCCCTCGCCTTTGGCGACGCCAACAATCAGGCTGATATCCAGCCCTAGCTCGGCCAGTACCTGGCGCGCCATCTCGACCTGGCCTTTGCCGCCGTCAATCAACACGAGGTCGGGCATCACGCCATCACCATTGGCGACTTTTTCATAACGACGCGTCAGCACTTGCCGCATTGCTGCATAGTCGTCGCCGGGCGTGATGTCGGTGATGTTGTAACGTCGGTAGTCACCGCTCTGCATCTGGTGATGCTGATAAATGACACAGGACGCCTGCGTGGCCTCACCCTGCGTGTGGCTGATGTCGAAACACTCGATACGAAGCGCATCCAGATCGGCACTGTCCATCCCCAGCGTATCGACCAGTGCGCGCGTGCGCGCTTGCTGCGAACCCTGCTCGGCCAGCACACGGGCCAGCGCAAGTCGCGCGCCCTTCTCTGCCATTTCCTGCCAGTCGCGACGCTTGCCCTGCGGTTGAAACACCAGCTGTATCCGATGTCCACATTGCTCCATCAAGGCCACCATCAGCTCAGGTTCGTCGAGTTCGACATTCAGGATCAGCACGCCTGGTATGAACTTGTCGGCATAGTGCTGCGCGAGGAAGGCTTTCAGCACCTCTTGGTCGACGCTACCATCAACAGCAAGCGCCATATCGACTTGCGTCGGAAAATAAGCGCGATCTCCCAGGTGCCGCCCACCACGCACCATCGCCAGATTGACGCATGCTCGGCCACCCTGCACAACAACGGCAATGATGTCGATATCGGCATCACCGACTGTCTCCATGCTCTGCTGATGCAGGACGCGTGATAGCGCGGTAATCTGATTGCGCACAACGGCCGCTTGCTCGAATTTAAGCTCCGCGGAAAAAGCATGCATCTTGCGCTCTAGGGTATCCATCAGCTCGGTTTGTCGGCCGCGCAAAAATTGCGCAGCATTGTCGACATCGATCGCATAGTCGGGCTGACTGATAAAGTTGACACACGGCGCGCTACAGCGATGAATCTGATGCAGTAAACATGGACGGGTGCGATTCTGAAACACAGAGTCTTCGCAGGTACGTAGCAAGAAGATTTTTTGCAAAATCTCCATCGACTGCTTCACCGCCCAAGCGCTTGGATAAGGTCCGAAGTACTGACTTTTTTTATCGACTGCACCACGGTAGTAAGACATGCGCGGAAATTCACCCGCCGAAAGCTTCAGGTAGGGGTAGGACTTATCATCGCGAAATAGAATGTTGTAGCGCGGTTGCTGGGTCTTGATCAGGTTACTTTCCAGGATCAGCGCCTCGGCCTCACTGCGGGTCACCGTAGTCTCGATTCGAACAATGCGCTCGACCATCATCGCGGTGCGCGGGCTCGCCAGCGTCTTCTGAAAATAACTGGCAACCCGTTTTTTTAGATCTCGTGCTTTGCCCACATACAGCAGCTTGTCCTGCGCATCAAAGTAACGATACACGCCCGGCAAATGCGGCAACTGCGTAACTTCTTCAAGCAGCGCGGCGCGGGGATCGGGTTGGAGGTCAGTCTCGTCCATCGGGCAGTTCAAAAATCGCTATCAACATTTGAAATGACTGGATCCCGGCCTGCGACGGAATCCAGCTATTTGTCATCCGAGCGACTTCACTAATCCACACGCTGCCTTGTAAACAGGGTCTGCCTGTAGTTCATCCCACGTCGTTGCCGGCGATGTCGGCACTAGTGCCGCAATGCGTGCCGCTGAACGCTTCGCATCAATCGCCATAGCTGGATCCAAGCCAGCCAGTAATTGATCAGCCTTATCGGGCGAATTACACACCAGCACCATGTCACAGCCCGCTTTCAACGCAGCGTGGGCACCCTGCACAACATTGCCAGCGACACTGGCGCCTTCCATCGACAGATCGTCACTGAATATAACGCCCTCGAAGCCTAGCTCGTCACGCAACAAACTCAACCACTTACGCGAAAAACCTGCCGGTTGGCTATCAAAAAACGGATAAATCACATGTGCCGGCATCACCGCCGACAAACTCATGCCCAACCAGCCATACGGAGCGGCATCTTCTTTCAGAATATCTTTTGGATCACGCTCATCGACAGGTATCGCAATATGCGAATCCGCTGCCACAAAGCCATGGCCGGGGAAATGCTTACCGCAGTTCGCCATACCCGCTTGGAGTAATCCGTGGTTGATACTTTTTGCCAGCATCGTTACCACGCGCGGGTCACGGTGAAATGCGCGGTCGCCAATCACCTCGGAGGGGCCGTAGTCGAGATCAAGTACTGGCGTAAACGACAAGTCCACACCACAAGCGCGCAACTCGGCTGCCAGCACATAGCCCAGCGCAGTCGCCACCTTGCATGATTGCAGCACATCGCGATCCCATAGCTGACCCAGTGCGCGCATCGCTGGCAAACGGGTAAAGCCATCGCTACGGAAGCGCTGTACGCGGCCACCCTCATGATCCACCGCGATCAAGATACCGGGTCGTGCGCGATGAATCTCTGCACACAGCGCAGTCACTTGCGCACGATTCTCATAGTTTCGCGTGAAAAGAATCACGCCACCCGTGAAGGGATGTTGCAAGCGCCGCAGATCGTCGTTCGACAGGGTCTTCCCCACCACATCCAACATCACAGGCCCAAGTGGCTGTACAGCAGTACTCATAGTTTCTCCACGATGACAAAAGCAACCGCATATTCTGCCTCATCACTGATCGACACCTGCGCGCTTATGCCATGCGTTTGCATGAAATCGGTCAGTGCGCCACTGGTGACCACAATCGGCTTGCCACTCGGCGCGTTGAGGAATTGTGCTGAGCGCCAAGTCATGGGCATACGCATGCCCAAGCCAATCGCTTTTGAGAAGGCTTCTTTTGCTGCAAAGCGGGTTGCTAAAAATCGCAAACCGCGTGCCTCAACCTTGGCCTTGCGGCGCAGGTATTTTTCCATCTCCTGCGGACCAAGCACTCGCTGCGCGAAGCGGTCACCATGTCGCGCGACCGCTGCAGCAATGCGATCAATCCGAATAAGATCTGTACCAATCCCGAAGATCATACGTGCAGTGCGGCGTGTCTTGCCTGTGTCATGATGGCTTTCATTTCGCGCACAGCGTTTTCCCAACCCACAAATACCGCATGCGCGACAATCGCGTGCCCGATGTTCAACTCGGTGATATCGGGTATGGCAGCAATCGCTTGCACATTGGTGTAGTGCAGCCCATGCCCAGCATTCACCTTCAAGCCATGGCGAACACCCGCAGCAACGCCGGCACGAATACGCTCCAGCTCTCGCTGCTGCTCATCACCTTCGGTGTCAGCATAGCGCCCGGTGTGAAGCTCGATCACGGGTGCGCCCGCCTCAGCCGAAGCGCGAATCTGTTCAGCGTCGGCATCAATAAACAAGGAAACACGAATACCCGCCTTGGCGAGCTGTGCACAGGCACGGGTCACATCATCATAAAAACGTATGACATCTAGCCCACCCTCGGTGGTGACTTCATTGCGACGCTCTGGCACCAGACACACATCCTGCGGCTGAATGCGACAGGCAATCTCCAGCATTTCTTCGGTGATGGCCGATTCGAGATTCATGCGCGTTGTCAGACGAGGACGAATCAGCTCGACATCGGCATCGCGAATATGACGACGGTCTTCACGCAGATGCAGCGTAATCACGTCAGCGCCCGCCTGTTCGGCCAGCAGCGCCGCTTGCAAGGGGTCAGGATAGACAGTGCCTCGTGCATTGCGGAGGGTTGCAACATGATCGATATTGACGCCCAGATCAATCAGGCCGCCGTGTGGATTCAGGAAGCTCATACTCGTTGTCTTTAAAGCTGCAGCAGATCGATCAAGATCTGCCGCGTGTTCAGGGTCACCCCACCAAGATGATGCGCCAGCAAATGACGCATCAAGAATTTGCTTTGCTGCTGCGTGACGCTATCGCTGTAGTCGCCCGCTTCCATGTCAATCAGCGTCTTGCCACAGACCACCGGCATGGTATCGCTAGCGACTGCCGGGCGCGGACCTCGCTCCGGCTCGAACACATAATAACGCGCTGGCTCGACTTGTTCGCCACCCTGCCCAAGCTCAGTGAGCGTACCGGCGACACCGGATTCCTTGAGTAGCTGTAACTCGAATTTGCGCAGCACAATCCCAGCCGGCTCCGCATGCGCTAACTGATTCAACGCCGACATATACGCATCAAACAGCATCGGGTGCGGATCATCGCGCGCTAACAGCTTTACCAACAACTCGTTGAGATAAAACCCGCACAGCAGTGCCGAGCCCTCGACCGGCAGCAAACCACCGACCCATTCGGCAGAGATAAGTGTTCGTACTTCGGACTTACCGCTCCAGCTAAGTTGCAAAGGCTGAAAGGTTTGCAGCACACCGCGCAACTTGGAATGAGGCCGCTTGGCACCCTTGGCGACCAGTGGTACCCGACCATAATCGCGCGCGAATACCTCGACGATCAGGCTAGTTTCTTTGTACGGGTAGCTATGCAGCACGAAGCCGGGGTGCGCAATGACGCGGTGCTCACGCTCTACCGATGTACTCCGCGCTGTCGACTTACTACTGGTTGCAGGCTGTTTGACTGGCGCGTCCATCACTCACTCGTAGCCGTAGGCACGCAGTGAGGCCTCGTTATCGGCCCAACCAGATTTCACCTTAACCCAAATCTCGAGGTAGACCTTGCCACCGAACAGCTTCTCCATATCGAGCCGCGCTTGGGTGGATATCTCTTTGAGTCGCGCGCCTTTCTGCCCGATCAGCATGGCTTTGTGGGCATCACGTCCGACCAGAATCGCGGCGAACACGCGGCGCAGATTACCTTCCTGCTCGAACTGCTCGATGATTACTGTGCTGGTATACGGTAGCTCATCACCTACAAAGCGAAAAACTTTCTCACGCACGATTTCAGCAGCGAGGAATTTTTCGCTGCGATCGGTAATATCGTCGTCATCAAAAATCCGCTCGCCTTCGGGTAGATGCTGACGAATCTCGCCTTCAAGCCGATCAAGCTGAAAGCCTTGCTTGGCCGATACCGGCACGATCGCCGCGAAATCAAATTTTTGCGCGACCTCCTGCGCAAACTTCATCAAGATGGCTTTGTCTTTAACGTGATCAGCTTTGTTGATAACGAGGATGGCCGGCACCGTCGATGGCAATAGCGATAACACCTTGGCGTCGGCATCACCGAAATGTCCTGCCTCAACCACGAACAGCACCACATCGGCGGCGGTGAGCGTCGTGGTGACAGTGCGATTTAGTGTCTTGTTGAGCGCATTGCTATGACGCGTTTGGAAGCCGGGCGTATCGATGTACACATACTGCGCATCGTCATGGGTTTGTATGCCCGTGATGCGATGGCGCGTAGTTTGCGCCTTGCGCGAAGTGATGCTGACCTTGGCACCGATCAGCTTGTTCATGAGGGTGGACTTGCCCACATTGGGCCGTCCGACAATCGCAATATAGCCGCACCGAAAATCAGCGGCGGCGGGCGCAGCGCTCATGCAGATTTGCTTTGGCTGACTGACGCAGTGGGCGAGCTATCCGCATCAAGCGGCAGCTCATCCTGTTCCTTCACAGCGGCAACCTTGGATGGCCGGCTCGATCGCTTGTCGGGTTCCGGTGGCTCGGACTGTATGGTCGCGATCCCGGCCAGCTTCAACTGCGCAGTACGCTGTCGAGTTTTCTTGGGCTCGGTTGGCGCCTTGACCAGCGCATGTTGTACTGCCTCGAGTGCCAGCCGGGCGGCTGCCTGCTCGCCCGCACGACGGCTACCGCCGGTGCCGAACACCTGGATATCAAGCTTGGGGACTAGGCACTCGATCTCGAATTCCTGATTGTGTGCAGCGCCATGGGTCGCCACCACGTTGTACTGCGGCAGTGGAATCTTCTTACCCTGCAAGAACTCCTGTAACAGAGTCTTCGCGTCTTTACCCAGTGTTTTGGGGTCGACGGTTTGCAGGATAGGCACGTACATGGCGCGAATGACATCACGCGCAGCATCGAAGCCGCTATCGAGATAAATCGCACCGAACAAGGCCTCAAGGGTATCGGCGAGGATCGAAGGACGCCGAAAACCACCCGACTTCAACTCGCCCTCACCCAGCCTTAAAAACTGCGACAGCTCGAGTCGCTGTGCAATCTCATACAGCGATTGCTGTTTGACCAAGTTAGCGCGCAGGCGCGATAGGTCGCCTTCATCGATCTTGTTGAATTTTTCAAATAGCAGCGCAGCGACCACGCAGTTGAGCACCGAGTCGCCAAGGAACTCAAGCCGTTCATTGTGCAGGCTGCTGTGGCTACGATGCGTCAATGCCTGCTGCAATAGCGCAGTGCTCTTGAAGGTGTGGCCCAGCCGTTGTTGCAGTAGCGCGATATCCATTGCGTCTCGCTGCTATTTCGCAGCCTCGTCCTGTCCATCGTCGACGTTACTACCTCGGTACTCGATCAAAAGGCTGGTTGGGCCAAACAAGGGGATTCGCTTTTCATATTTGAAACGAACCCGCATCGTGTCGCCGCGACCGCTGATCTCGAGATCCTTGCCCCTCAGGGTATCTGAAAACCCAACCGATGCCATCTGATCAAAACGCTCGCGCAGCTCGGCCGGGGTACTAGAAACCGCAGCAGCCGCCACCACCGCCTTTTTGATGGCCCAGTACTCCAGCACCCCAGGGCCAGCCCTGGTCACCAGCATGCCGGATAAACCTAGCACCAGCAGGGTGCTCATCAATCCGAACAGTGAAAACCCCCGCTGGCCTTGCCTCATGCCCCCAAGGGCAACCGACTTCCCGATCGGGCAATTCACTGAAATCCGCCGATACGTTTGAAGTCACCCAGGTTCATCCAGACAAAAAATGCCTTTCCGACAATATTTTTCTCTGGCACGAAGCCCCAATAGCGCGAATCCAAACTGTTATCCCGATTATCGCCCATCATGAAGTAATGTCCAGCCGGTACCTTGCACTCAAAGCCCTCTAAGTCGTAACGGCACAGCTCGTGCTGCGGGAAGTTGTCAGGGCTGGGTACATACGGCGGCAACTTGCCGTCATTCAGTATGGCGTGGTTCACGCCGGTCAGATCTTCGCGGTAATGCTCAAAGTACTGCAGCCGGTCTTCATCCAGGTAGTCAGGCAGTTTTTCATAGACGACCTCTTTGCCGTTGACTGACAGTCGCTTGTTTTTGTAAAGCACGGTATCGCCCGGTACGCCGACCACACGCTTGATGTAATCCAGCGAAATGTCTTTCGGGAACTTGAAAACCATGACATCGCCACGCTGCGGGTCATTGATGGGAATGATTTTCTGGTTCACCACCGGCAGACGTATGCCGTACGTGAATTTATTCACCAGAATCAGATCGCCAATCTGGAGTGTCGGCAGCATCGAACTCGACGGAATCTTGAATGGCTCGAACATGAACGAGCGAAACAAGAAAACTGCCGCAATCACCGGGAAAAAACTGCCGGTATACGCAATCCAGGTTGGCTGTTGCTGCAAGCGCTCGACCAAGTCGGCGCGCGCACTGGGGTCGGGCTTGATACCGCTGTCGACCAGCTTAGCCTGTCGCGCATCGAACTCGGCAAGCGCCTCTTCCGCCAGACGACGTCGCTTCGGTGCATGATGCAGCTTGTCGTAAAGCCAGACCAAACCGGTAGCAATCGTTAGCAGCAACAGAATCAGGGCGAAATTGCCCAGTATTGATTGCATCGTCATTTACTTTTCTTCCACTTGTAGGATCGCCAGGAAAGCCTCCTGCGGGATCTCGACAGAGCCCACCTGCTTCATGCGCTTCTTACCAGCCTTTTGTTTCTCTAGCAGTTTGCGCTTACGGCTGATGTCGCCCCCGTAGCACTTGGCGAGCACGTTCTTGCGCAGCGCCTTTACATTTTCACGCGAAATAATGTTGGAACCAATCGCTGCTTGAATCGCCACATCGAACATCTGACGCGGGATCAACTCGCGCATTTTCGCAGCCACTGCACGGCCGCGGAAAGGCGCATTCGAGCGGTGCACGATGATGGCAAGTGCATCGACTTTTTCGCTGTTGATCAGCATATCGACCTTCACCACATCGGATGAGCGGTATTCCTTGAACTCGTAATCCATGGACGCATAACCACGCGAAATCGATTTCAGACGATCAAAGAAATCAAGCACCACCTCTGCCATCGGAATTTCATAGGTCAGCTGCACTTGCTTACCGTGGTAAGTCATGTTCATTTGTATGCCACGCTTCTGCGTACAGAGTGTGATAACTGCACCCACATACTCCTGCGGCATGTAGAGGTTGACGGTGACGATAGGCTCGCGAATCTCTTCGATCTTGGAAGGCTCGGGCATTTTCGATGGGTTGTCGACCATGATGGTCGTTCCATCGCGCATCTTCACCTCATAGATCACTGTGGGCGCGGTGGTGATCAGGTCCATGTCGAACTCGCGTTCGAGACGTTCCTGTACGATTTCCATGTGCAGCAAACCTAAGAAGCCACAACGGAACCCAAAGCCCAGCGCTTGCGATACCTCGGGCTCGTACATCAGCGCGGCATCGTTCAGTTTCAGTTTTTCCAGCGAATCACGCAGCGAGTCGTATTGATTGGCTTCGACCGGAAACAAACCAGCAAACACCTGCGGCTGCACTTCCTTGAAACCAGGCAGTGGCGCGGGTGCGGGTTTGGCGGCCAAGGTAATGGTGTCGCCGACTTTGGCGGCTTTCAGTTCCTTGATGCCGGCGATGATGAAGCCCACCTGCCCCGCCGACAATGAATCGCGAGACACCGACTTCGGCGTGAACACACCAACACTTTCGACCAGATGCTGTGCACCGGTTGCCATCAGTAGAATTTTTTCTTTCGGACGTAGGGTGCCGTTTTTCACGCGCACCAGCATCACCACACCGACATAATTGTCGAACCAAGAGTCGACAATCAGCGCTTGCAGCGGCGCATCAGGGTCACCTTGGGGCGGCGGTACTTTCGCAATCAACGACTCGAGTACATCTTCAACACCGAGCCCGGTCTTCGCTGAACAATGCACCGCATCGCTGGCTTCGATACCGATCACATCTTCAATCTCGGCAATTGCGTTATCGGGATCTGCCGAGGGTAGATCGATCTTATTGAGGACCGGTACTACCTCGACACCCAAATCCAGCGCGGTGTAGCAGTTGGCAACGGTTTGCGCCTCGACACCTTGCGACGCATCGACCACCAGCAGCGCACCCTCACAGGCCGAGAGCGATCGACTGACTTCATAGCTGAAGTCGACGTGACCCGGTGTGTCAATCAGGTTCAGGTTGTAGACCTTGCCATCGCGCGCCTTGTAGCTCAACGCGGCGGTCTGTGCCTTGATGGTAATACCGCGCTCGCGCTCGAGATCCATCGAGTCGAGCACCTGCGCCTCCATCTCGCGGTCAGAGAGCCCTCCACAGATCTGAATGATCCTGTCGGCAAGGGTCGATTTGCCGTGATCGATGTGGGCGATGATGGAGAAATTGCGGATGTGGTTCATGAATCAATCAGATACGAAAAAGGCGCTCGGGCGAGCGCCTTGGCAACAACCTCACGAGACCCTCATTCTACCGGATTCAGTCGCCCCTTCGCCCATCGCCGTGGACGGCGGGCAAATCCAGAAACTGCTGCACCGCCGCCGCATCCAGATGGTAGTGGCACAGGGTTTGCGGCGTCTGTCCGGGCAAACAACCCTGCAGGACGGGCACCAGTTCATCGTACTGCTCAACCAGCGCCGGATCGGCATCGACATCGATCACGTCGACGCGGTAGCCATCACCCACCAACGCCTTAAGCGCCTGCAGCATGTCGCCGCACAGATGGCACCAAGCACGGGAGTACAGGATGAAGTGGGTCATTGGCGCGTCTGGGTCTTTATGGGAGGGTAAACATCGCTGGATCCCGGCGTAGGCCGGGATCCAGTACCTTCGACTGTTAGCCAAACGCCATTATCCACGCAAGCCAAATCTGCCATCGAAATAAAAAAGGGGCTGCACCAGCAGCCCCCTGTTAAGCAATACTGAAACTTACTGTGCTGCTGGCTTCACCGGCACGAATTGCGAGGAATCACCGCGTCGCACCAGCAACAAGGCATTTTTCTTCGGATCGAGCTTAGCGACCAAGGCATTGAACTGCTTTGCATCGCGCACATCGGTGTTATTCACCCGGACAATCACATCGCCTTGCTGCAAACCAACCCGCGCTGCTGGGCCCTCGGCGGACTCGACCACCGCGCCGCCATCCAGCCGCAGTTCTTGCTTCTGCGCATCCGTCAGATCAGTCACGATCAGTCCCAGCGCATTAGCGGTCTGCTCTGGCTTGCGTTTCTCTTCGGTCTTTTTCTTGGCAGTCTGGTCGGCTTCCATTTCAGCGATCACCACCGGCAGTTCGCGCTTGCTACCCTTGCGCAGCACGGTCAGGTTGGCTTTCGAACCAGGCTTGGTACTACCCACCATACGCGGCAGGTCACCCGACTTATCAATCGTGCTGCCATTAAACGCGATGATGATGTCGCCTGCCTCGACACCCGCTTTATCGGCCGGGCTACCGGGCTCAACCCGTGCGACCAGCGCCCCCTGCGCACGTGGCATGCCGAGTGATTCGGCAACTTCTTTGGATACCTCGCCAATCTGAACACCGATGCGGCCACGAATCACGCGCCCGGTCGATTTCAGCTGCTCAGCCACACGCATCGCCTCGCCAATCGGCACCGCAAACGAGATGCCCATATAGCCACCGGAGCGGCTGTAAATCTGCGAGTTGATACCGATCACTTCGCCGCGCATGTTGATCAGCGGGCCACCCGAGTTACCCGGGTTGACTGCGACATCGGTCTGGATCAGCGGCAGGTAGTCACCGGTATCGCGTGAGTTGGCGGACACAATACCTGCGGTCACGGTGTTTTCAAGACCAAACGGCGAGCCAATAGCAATCACCCACTCGCCAACCCGCAGCTTGCTGGAATCCCCCAGCGTCAGGCGCGGAAAATTACTACCTTCAATCTTGACCAGCGCAACATCGGTACGACGGTCGGCGCCGATGATCTTGGCTTTGAATTCGCGCTTGTCGGTCAGCGTCACGAACACCTCATCTGCGCCTTCGATCACGTGCGCATTGGTCAGCACAAAGCCATCGGCCGAGATGATGAAGCCGGAGCCGACCCCGCGTGGCACCTGCTGATCATCTTGTTGCGGTGCGCCGCGACGGTTGCGCGGTGCGGGTTGCTGCTGACGCGGTGCTGGCTGGCCGAAGAAGCGGCGGAAAAATTCCTGCATTTCCTCGTCTTCGGGGCTACCACCACCCTGCTGCATTTGCTTGGAGCGCTCAGTGGTACGGATGTTGACCACCGCCGGGCCGACCTTGTCGACCAGATCAGTGAAGTCCGGCAGCACAGCGGCTTGCACCGTCCCCGGTGCGCCTGGGCCAAAGCCAAGGGGCGCGAACACGCTCGCCAGCGCAATGAAAGTGACAGCGGAAAAAAGATGACGGGTTCGTTGCGAAATATTCATGGGCCTAATGTGGTGGGGGTTTGGGCAAATTCAATAACTTGAGCACCATGTTTCCATGGGGCCATCAGGGTTAAGGAGATGATGGTAAGGCAAAAGCGGCAACGCCGCTTGACTCAGCCAATCCGCACCTGACACGGTACCCGTCGCCCACTGGCGTAATGCGCTATTGCTCGTTTTCTAAACGCTTTGAGATTCCGGGCACCAGATTCATTGCGAGAAAAGCGCGGTCAGATTGATCGCGAAGCGCATCGCCGATCAGGTGGTACAGATCCCAACACCCCCGTGCCTCGCCATCGACCATGTGGTAGAGCAATAGCCGAGTTTGTTCGATCGAGAGCTCCCCATCCAGCAGCGCCGATATCTGCTCCGCGCGACTGCCGCTGTCATCCTCGCCTCCTGCCATACGCCCAACCCTTCGTGCTTTTTGTTGTTTGAGTTCAGATTCGGCGCAGCAACCCGCGCTTTACCAGCGCTTATCGGTTGCGGTGTCCAGCAGCGGACGCAGCCGCTCTGCGATGGCCTCGCGTGCACGAAATATCCGGCTGCGGACTGTGCCAATCGGGCAGCCCATGGTTTCGGCGATTTCGTCATAGCTCAAGCCCTCCAGCTCCCTGAGCGTGATTGCAATTCTGAGCTCCTCCGGCAAGGCCTCCATCGCAATGTTGACGGTTTCCGCAATTTGTTTGGTAGCAAGCATAGACTCAGGGGTGTTGATATCCCTCAGATGCTCTCCGTCATCAAAAGTTTCCGCTTCTTCAGCATCCGCTTCGGTCGAGGTGGGCGCGCGCCGCCCCTGAGTGACCAGATAGTTCTTGGCCGTGTTAATCCCAATCCGGTACAACCAGGTGTAGAAAGCAGAGTCACCACGGAATTGCGGTAACGCACGGTAGGCCTTGATGAAGGCCTCCTGCACCACGTCCTCAGCCTCGGCTTGGTCGCGAATTAGGCGCGACACCAGCCGCATCAGCTTGCGCTGATATTTGCTGACTAGCAGCTCGAATGCTTTTTTGTCACCCTGCTGTACGCGATCAACGAGTAGCTGATCGATATCGCGTTCTGTCGTCAATGCCCATGCCCTCGAACGAGTGCGACATGCGGGCGAAGTATTCGCGCTGGTGCGCGGTGCTGACTCTGGCTTTGGTCGCCGTCATCGTGTTTATGAGCAGTGGCTTTGACGGTAGATCACGCGCTACGACGCGTCGATACAAGCCGTGCGAGGCTGCCTGGATTGCCCTTGTCTCGTTATTTTTCTCGGCGCTTCGCTCTTGGTCGCTTAGATTGCGTGAGAAAAGCTCAACTCATCCACGGCGACACATCATTGCTCAGCGCATCGTGATTGGCTTGCCTGGAAGCGATCCAACGACAGGCGACCGATAACGCACGAAATGCGTCATCACTCAAACTGTCGGGAAGCAGTATCAGAGTGGTCACCCGACCCGATACCGCTTGCAGGCGCAGCACCATCAACGATGGCCAGAGCGTCGACCCTTGGCGTAGTTGAACCACCTCGCCGACAGCATCGGACCATGGTAGCGATCTGGCTGCGGCGTCAGGCAAAGTCTCCACCAACCGGATCTGGCCGAGTCCTGTTACGTCAATGCGCAGGGCTGTTTTTCGTCGAAGTGGCTGCACTATGAACGCGATTGACGCGATGGCGCAAACAATCGCCAAGGCATGATGCAGTGAAAAGGGAAAGCCAAGGTAACCGGCCGATTGCAGCAACCAAATAGCTGTCGACAGCAAGACTGCTGCCATCGCAAAGTGAAGCGCCGTCAGAAGACGCGAAGGCCGAAGGTGGGCTGACAAGGCGATCGACATCAACCGCCCTGCCGCAAATGCATCACACCTTGGCGAAAATCAGCGTACCGTTGGTGCCACCGAATCCGAATGAATTCTTGACAGCGATATTGATGGGCATATCGCGTGCGGTGTTGGCGCAATAATCGAGATCGCAGTTAGGATCCTGATTGAAGATATTGATGGTCGGCGGCGACTTCTGATGATGGACCGCCAACACGGTGAATACTGACTCCAATCCACCTGCACCACCGAGCAAATGCCCGGTCATGGATTTGGTGGAGTTCACCACCACCTTGTGCGCGTGGTCACCCAAGCCGCGCTTGATCGCGACGGTTTCCGCCACATCACCCAGCGGGGTTGATGTGCCATGTGCGTTGACGTAGTCGACTTGATCAGGATTGATACCGGCATTGCGCATCGCGGCGACCATGCAGCGCCGTGCGCCATCACCGTCTTCGAGTGGCGCAGTCATGTGGTGTGCGTCCGCGCTCATGCCAAAACCGAGCAACTCGGCATAAATTTTTGCACCACGCGCTTTCGCGTGCTCGTACTCTTCCAGCACCATCACACCGGCGCCTTCACCCAGCACGAAACCATCGCGATCCTTGTCCCACGGGCGTGACGCTGTGGCGGGGTCATCATTACGCGACGACAGCGCGCGGGCGGCAGCGAAGCCACCGATGCCCAGCGGCGATACCGTTGACTCGGCACCACCCGCGATCATGATGTCTGCATCGCCATACTCGATCAGGCGACCGGCCTCACCAATGCAATGCAAACCCGTGGTGCAGGCTGTGACGATCGCCAGGTTCGGGCCTTTCAAGCCGTATTTGATGGAGAGATGGCCCGAGATCATGTTGATGATCGAGGCGGGTACAAAGAAAGGGCTGATACGACGTGGTCCACGCTTCTCGTATTCGCCGTGCGTTTCTTCGATCATCGGCAAACCGCCGATACCGGAACCCACCATCACGCCAATACGCTCGGCATTTGCTTCGGTGACTTCCAAGCCACTGTCTTGCATGGCTTGAATACCCGCCGCCATACCAAAGTGGATGAAGGTATCCATATGCCGCGCTTCTTTGGCGGGAATGTAGTCTTCCACTTGAAAGCCCTTCACCTCACCGGCGAAGGTGGTTGCAAAGGCGCTGGCGTCAAATTTGGTGACAGTCGCAATGCCGGATTGACCGGACAGTAGCGCTTCCCATGCGGATGAAATTGTGTTGCCAACGGGGGATACGCATCCCAGTCCCGTGACAACGACACGGCGTCGAGGGGGGCGAGTCAAACAATACTCCTGGAGGACAAATTGGCAGTGCGGGCGGGAAGCTTAGGCCTTGACGTGCGCCTTTGCGTAATCGATAGCTTGCTGCACGGTTGTAATTTTTTCGGCTTGCTCGTCAGGGATTTCCATTTCGAACTCATCTTCAAGCGCCATGACCAATTCAACGGTATCCAGCGAGTCAGCGCCGAGATCGTCAACAAACGACGACTCGTTTTTGATATCAGCTTCGGCAACACCGAGTTGTTCAGCAACTATTTTTTTTACACGCGATTCGATGTCAGACATCTTCATCCTCCAGTGGGTAGTTATACGTTTGAGTGAAAGAATTCTATCAGGTTTGCGATACGGAACTTAAGTTTTGCCTTTTGTTTTTGCCAACATGGCTCCGGCATTTGATACTCTCAAAAAGGCAATTCATCAGCCCCCGCTCATGTACATGCCGCCGTTGACATGCAGCGTCGTGCCAGTGATATAGCCGGCTTGGGGTGATGCGAGAAAAACCACACTGGCCGCAATATCCTCCGGCGTGCCAAAGCGTCCGGCCGGAATCTGCTGCAATAGCGCGGCCACCTGCTGCTCGGTCAGTGCTTTGGTCATGTCAGTGTCGATGAAGCCCGGCGCAATACAGTTGACCGTGATATTGCGGCTACCGATCTCGCGCGCCAGCGCACGGCTCATCCCGGCCACGCCCGCTTTGGCGGCGGCGTAGTTCATCTGACCCGCATTACCGGCTGAGCCCACGACTGAGGTGATGCTGATGATCCGACCATATTTGGCTTTCATCATGCCGCGCAACACCGCGCGCGACAAGCGCCCCACCGCAGTCAGATTGGTGGCAATCACCGCGTCCCATTCCTCGTCTTTCATGCGCATCGCGAGTTGGTCTTGGGTGATGCCCGCGTTATTCACCAGAATCGAGACGCCGCCCATCTCTTTGCTGATCTCGTCAATCAACGCAGTGGATGCAAGCGCGTCATTGACATTTAATATGACGCCACGACCCGCATCCGCACGCACGGTTTTCAAGTATTCGCTGATCGATACAGCACCCGACTCGGTAGTCGCGGTACCAATCACCGTGGCGCCATGCTTGGCGAGATCGATCGCAATCGCACGCCCAATACCGCGTGAAGCGCCAGTTACCAACGCAACTTGTTTATCGAGCATAGCGCTCATTTGCTTGCCTCCAGAACAGCCTCGAGTGATGCTTGATCATTGATCGCATCAGCGGTGAGTTGCGTGTCAATACGCTTGACCAAACCACTGAGTACCTTGCCAGGACCACACTCGATGACCCGGGTGATACCTAATACTGACATCTTCTGTACCGACTCGACCCAACGCACTGGCGCGGCAGCTTGCCGAACGAGCGCATCTTTGATCGCGGCCGCATCAGTCTCGATTGCCACATCCACATTGTTGATGAGCTGAATGCTGGGCGCCACGAAGTTCACCTTCGCAAGGTAATCACGCAAACGATCAGAGGCGGGCTTCAGTAGTGTTGAATGAAATGGTGCTGATACTGGCAGCGGTAGCGCACGCTTTGCGCCCTTGGATTTTGCAAGCTCACATGCACGCTCGACTGCTGACTTGTGTCCGGCAATTACCACCTGCGCCGGCGCATTGAAATTCACGGGCTCGACCACCTCGCCCTGCGCAGCTTCGACGCAAGCAGCGCGTACGTCGTCGTCCGACAAACCCAAGATGGCTGCCATACCGCCCTGACCGACGGGTACCGCCTCTTGCATTGCCTGCGCACGAAAACGTACCAGCGGTACCGCGTCCCGGAAATCGATCACGCCGGCGGCAACTAATGCCGAATACTCACCCAGGCTATGCCCCGCCACCAAGGTGGGGACTGCACCACCTGCTGCAATCCACGCGCGATAAAAAGCGACCGCCGATGCCAGCATTACCGGTTGGGTATTGGTGGTGAGATCGAGGTTTTCCTTCGGACCTTCGGCCATTAACTTGGCGAGATCAAGCTGCAGTGCATCCGATGCCTCGGCAATGGTGTCAGCCACCACCGGGTTACCAGCGAAACCATTCAGCATGCCGATGGCTTGCGAGCCCTGCCCGGGAAAAACAAATGCAGTTGCGTTCATGTTAGGCGCTCTTTGTTACTTGGTTTTTCACAGTCGCACCAGGGCGGCGCCCCAGGTGAAGCCGCCACCAACACCTTCCATCAGGATGTGCTGTCCGGCTTTGATTCGACCATCGCGCATCGCGGCATCCAACGCCAGCGGAATCGATGCTGCGGAGGTATTACCATGTTGATCCACCGTAACCACCATTTTTTCCAGCGGCAGTCCGAGTTTTTTTGCAGTGCCCTGCATGATGCGAATATTTGCCTGATGCGGTATCAGCCAATCAACCTGCGACGCCTCCATACCGGCAGCCTCCAGAGTTTCATTGGCAACTTGCTCTAGCACCGAGACTGCAAGTTTGAATACTGCTTGTCCATCCATGGTCAGGAAGGCACTACCGTTAACCCCGCCACCACTCACATGACCCGGTACGCAAAGAATATCGGTGTGACGACCATCGGCATGTAACTTGGTAGCAAGAACACCGGGCTGCTCAGATGCGGCCATCACAACCGCACCCGCACCATCACCAAACAACACGCATGTGGTTCGATCTTTGAAATCGAGAATGCGGGAGAATACTTCAGCGCCAATCACCAAGACACGCTTGTGCATGCCGGATCGAATGAAACTGTCTGCCGCAGCGACCGCATACACAAAGCCACTACAAACCGCTTGCACATCGAGCGCAGCGCAATTATTCGTGATGCCAAGCTTGCGCTGAACCACGCAGGCGGTACTCGGGAAGCCCCCAAGATAATCCGGTGTTGAGGTGGCGAGAATAATCAGATCGATGTCGTCTGGCGTCAGCTTTGCCATCTGCAGCGCATTCTGCGCAGCGCTAACCGCCAGATCACTGGACAACACACCATCGTCAGCAAAATGGCGCGCCGAAATACCGCTACGCGAGACGATCCACTCGTCCGATGTCTCGAGGCCACGCTCAGCAAGCATCACCGCCAAGTCTTGGTTGGTAAGACGACGAGGCGGTAAACAACTACCGGTGCCAACGATGCGTGAATAAGTGGTCATGCCAGTTTGGGTGGGTTGATCTCTGCACCTGCTGATTGCGGCATCAGATCGCCAATCGTTGCTTCGATACGAGACAGCACATCATGACGCGCTGCTTCGAACGCACGCCGGATTGCCCACTCGAAGCCGTAGGCGCTTTCGCCGCCGTGGCTCTTGAACACTAAACCACGTAAGCCCAGCAAGCTGGCGCCATTGTAGCGGGAGGGATTCAGTCGCTGCGAAATTCGGCGCAGCGCACCTTGCGCCAGTATCGCACCAAGCGTATTCAGCCACCCTTTTTTCAGCTCGGTCACCAGCACACCTTTGATCAAGCGACCCAAGCCCTCGGCCGCTTTTAAGGTGACGTTACCAACGAAGCCGTCGCACACCACGATATCGGTAGTGCCTTCGAAGATATCGTTGCCCTCGACGTTGCCATAAAAATTGATCAAGCCCTTCTCATGATCAGCACGCAGCAACTCTGCGGTTTGCTTCACGAGCTCATTGCCTTTGATGTCTTCCTCGCCGACGTTCAACAGACCCACCGTAGGGTGCGCATGCCCCTCCACCGCAGCAACTAGCGCCGAGCCCATCAACGCAAACTGGTGAAGGTGTAGCGGTTCGCAGTCGACATTGGCACCCAGATCAAGCACATAGGTGGGGCCATCTTTCTGGTTCGGCAGAATCGTGCAAATGGCAGGTCGGTCTACGCCCGCAATGGTTTTCAAGAGGTAGCGAGAAACCGCCATCAATGCCCCGGTATTACCGGCTGAGACACAGGCTTGTGCTGCGCCCTCTTTCACCTGCTCGATCGCGACCCGCATCGATGAATCACGCTTGCGACGCAACGCGACCTCAAGGGTGTCGTCCATCTCGACCACTTCGGTGGCATTGACGATACTCAGTTGGGGATGTTGCTCGGCACCCAGTTTTCGTAACTCGGCGCGAATAGCATCCTCGCGCCCAACCAGCAGCAGGTGGGCATCGTGCTGGTGTGTGACGAAGGAAAGCGACGCAGGAACAGTGACCGACGGACCGTGGTCGCCGCCCATGCAGTCAATCGAGATGCGAACGGTCATGGTTGATGGACCGGGGCGGCTTCGCGCCCGGCAGTCATGACCTGATGGCTATGATCGCGCATACAAAAACGGCGCAAGTGGTCAAAGACCCCAAACGCCGAATAATGAAGATGCTTTGCGTAGAACTGGGTTCGCCAGCGACGAATTACTCGTCGTTCTTGGTCTTCATGACCTTGCGGCCACGGTAGAACCCGTTCGGGCTGATATGGTGACGCAGATGCACCTCACCCGTAGTCGGCTCGATCGCGGTGGCCGGCGGGGTCAAAAACTGGTGCGCGCGGTGCATACCCCGCTTCGACGGCGTCTTTTTGTTTTGCTGAACTGCCATAACGTACTCCTAAAGAAGCACTGATTGAGAAAAACGCCGAAATTGCTCCGCATTTGCCTCAAAACAGCGAATCCAAAAGTTTAACACAACGGGATAGCTTAGACACCCACCCTGAAGGGGCGAACCACACACGCCCTCAAGGGGATGATGCGGCCCATAATTTTCAAAGAAATAACTTTTCGCGCTAATTTTTCAATTTTTGCAATACGGCAAAGGGAGAGTCAGGCTTCTCCGGCGCCGGCACCGAGCCGCCGTCGGGACATTTCGGATGCCGCGGCGATAGCGGGAGTGCAAGCAGCACCTCATCCTCCACCAGCTGCAGCAAATCAAGTGCTGGGCTACCCACAATCACATCAATGCGCTCGTCATCCAAGGCTTCCTCGGTGGCGTCAGCATCTGCCTCGTCGCTCGCCAGAACCAGCAGCGAGTGCGTATCGAAGCCATATGAAAATGGCAACAGACAGCGCTGGCAGACCAAGGCCACCTCACCGTCGACCACCATCGTCAACTGCAGGTAGCCCCTGGTGTGACGTCCGCCGTGGAAAGACCAGCGAATTTGTCCCGCAGGCTGGGCTGCCTCGGCCGCTACGCGCGCAAGGTCAGCGACCGGGGTCACTCCTTCGCGTTGCTCGCCCAACCGGCAGAACGCAAACCCATCGACGATCGTGTTGCTCATGTCAGCTAGCTTCTTCAGAAACCCGATATAGTAACAAGGCTGTTTCTGCCCACCTAGCCACGTTATCACGCAACCCGCACTTCGGATGTCGACCCCTCCCCGCCTCTTGCTTGCCTCTGGCTCGGCCTACCGCAAACCGCTACTGGCACGCCTGAGGCTGGATTTCGAGACCCGATCGCCGGATATTGACGAGCGACCGCTACCCGGCGAGTTAGCCGCCGACACTGCGCTTCGGCTCGCGCAAGGCAAGGCGGAAGCGGTGGCCACCACGGTGGATGAGGGCTTGATTATTGGTTCTGATCAGGTCGCCACACTGGATGGTCAACACATCGGCAAACCGGGCAATCACGCTAATGCGATGGCGCAATTACAAAGCATGCGCGGCCGTGAAGTGGTGTTTCACACGGCACTCTGCCTTCTCGATACACGTGCGCGCGCGCCGCAGCGCTTGCAACTCGAGAACGTTAAAACGGTGGTGATATTTCGTGATCTGCCCGATGCAGAGTTGGACGCCTACCTCCGAATTGAGCAGCCCTATGATTGCGCGGGCAGCGCCAAGAACGAGGCATTGGGAATCGCACTGCTGTCATCCATCCAAAGCGACGACCCCACGGCATTGACTGGCTTACCGCTGATTGCGCTGGTTAGTATGCTGCGCAAATCCGGCCTTACTTTCTTTCAGCGCTAATGCGATGCTCGGCACGCTCTATCTAATCCCCAATGTGCTTGGTGAGGGCGCTCTGGATGCGGTGATTCCCAACCCAGTGCGTGCGCGTACCGCGTCGCTGCAGTACTTCATTGCAGAGAATGCGAAAAGCGCGCGCGCGTTTCTCAAACTGGTGGGCACTACACACCCATTGCGACAGTCGCTACAAGAAACGCATATCAGCGAATTAAATGTGAACACGCCCGCTGAACAGTTACCGGCACTACTAGCACCGCTGCTGCAGGGCCATGATGTTGGTTTGTTGTCGGAGGCTGGTGTACCAGCAGTAGCCGATCCCGGCGCAGACATCGTGCGTCTTGCGCACCGAGAGGGCATCACGGTCAAGCCCTTGGTGGGGCCGTCTTCCTTGCTATTGGCACTCATGGCGAGCGGGCTGAACGGGCAGAGTTTTGCATTCCATGGTTATCTGCCGACAGATGCCGATGCGCGCGCGACTCGACTACGGCAACTCGAGCAGCGCTCCAGGCAAGAACGACAAACGCAGATGTTTATTGAGACGCCTTATCGCAATGAAGCGATGTTGCAAGCGATGGCTGCGAGTTGCGCATCGACGACGCTCATCTGCATAGCGACTGATCTCACGCTGGATACGGAGTTAGTACGCACCACCAGCGCGCAGCAATGGCAAAAGGAAATCGCGTCAGGAAAGATGCCGGCGTTCAGAAAGAGACCGACCGTGTTCCTGATGCTGGCGCAAATTTAAAAACAAAGGTGAATCGACAAGCCTTTAAAGCTGGCAACTGGGGCGTCGCAGACAGTAAATGACATACGGCGCGACGCCACTGACAACGCCAGCAATGTTTTTTGAGGCTTTAGCGCGGCTTGACCCACTCCGTTGCCATCGTTTTCGCAAAGCCCTCACCGACCGCAGCGCCAAACTTTTTCAGCACGCGATCAGACAAGCCCTCGCGGACGGTGTAATCAATGACGTCTTCCGCTTTCAGTACATCGCGTGCGACACCATCCACCGTACCCAGACCATCCGCCAACCCCATGCGGATCGCACTCTCGCCAGTCCAGAACAGTCCGGAGAAAATTTCCGGCGAGGTCTTGAGGCGTTTACCACGACCCGATCTCACTGCAGCGATAAACTGCTGATGAATCTCGTCGAGCAAGGATTGTGTGTGTGCCTTATGACGCGGATTCTGCGGCTGGAAAGGATCCATCATGGCTTTGTTCTCGCCCGCCGTCATCAAGCGACGCTCGACACCGAGTTTGTTCATCAAGCCAGTAAAACCAAAACTGCTCATCAACACGCCAATTGATCCAACAAAGCTGCCTTGGCTAACGTAGATGCGGTCTGCCGCCGCGGCAATGTAATAGCAGCCTGAGGCGCACATATCTTCCACCACCACATACACTGGTTTATTGGGATGTAGTTTACGCAGTCGTACGATCTCGTTGTTCACAATCGCTGCCTGCACCGGACTGCCGCCGGGGCTGTTCATGCGCAGCACCAGACCAACCGAGCCTTCGTCGTTAAATGCGTCCTGTAAAGCCGGCATGATGGTATCGACTGAAGCAGTCGGACTATCCGCATCGATCTCGCCGCTAATCTCGATCAGTGCAGTATGCCGCGTCGTAGGTGGCTTGCCGCCCCACTTCAGGTCGAGCGCAGCACCTGCCGCGATCAGCGCCAGCAATAGCACACCGATACGATAGACATTGCGCCAACGCCGATTGGCGCGTTGCTCATCGAGATAGGCACTCGCAATTTTTTCCAGCGTCTCATAAGGAATCTGCTGCGGCTTGGCTGGTGGCGCAGATTCAGTGGGTGGCGCGTTTGGGTCTTCCATGTCGATCGCTTAAGGTTAAAGTCAGGCCAGCACCGGACGAACATCACTGTCCGGCTCCCAGTAAATCTTGTTGTCTTGCTCGATTATCCGCAACTTGTGAAGCTTACCGCCACGACAGGGACCACCGACGCATTTGCCGGTATCCGGTTCATACATCGCACCGTGACTGGCACACACTAGATACAAACCACTCTCTTCGAAAAACTCGCCAAGGTTCCAGTCAAGCTCCATCGGCAAGTGCGCGCAGCGATTCAGGTAAGCGTGCGCAGTATCAGCAAAACGCACCACGAATCCGATTCGATCGCCGCCGTCCGCTGTCACCGGGAACCGCACGCCGATGCCGCCCTCCGTCAGCGCCGATGATTCGCAAATATAAACCGGATCCGTCATGGCTGAGTCATCGAAAACAATCTCTTCACAGGTAGGGCGTGCGGACAAGCTACCCACGAAAGTGGCGCGCCCCATCCAGCAACAAGCTTGCGTGCAACTTGTTGAGATAGTGATTAGGCGTGTTCATTTAACCATTCATGCAGCTCGCCAATTGACTCTGCACCAAATAGTGGCGCGTGCGCCGCCAACTCAGTGGCTGGGTGCGCCCCATAGTGCACGCTGATGGCCGCTGCACCGGCGTTAGATGCCATCAGAAGGTCGTGAGTCGTGTCGCCAATCATGACGGTACGGCCCATGTCCTGCCCTAATTCGCGTGTCAACTCCAGCAGCATCGCCGGGTTCGGCTTGGAAAAGGTTTCGTCAGCGCAGCGTGTGGCATCAAACAACGAGGTCACCCCCGCTGCTGCCAGCGCTCGGTTGAGACCGACGCGGCTTTTACCGGTTGCAACCGCGAGGAAATAACCCTGCTCGGCGAGATCGTCCAGCATTTCGCGCGCGCCTGGAAACAGGGTGAGTTGATGATCTTGTGACAAATAATGATGGCGGTAACGCTCCGCCATTTTCGGGTAGTGGCGCGGATCAAGATCGGGCACCGCCGCTTGCAGTGCATCCTGCAGGCCCAGCCCGATCACGTAAGAGGCCGCGCGCTTGTCGGGCACCGCTACCCCAAGATCGCGGGCGGCCGCTTGCATACTAGCGATGATCGCTGTGGTGCTATCCATCAGCGTGCCGTCCCAGTCGAAAACAATCAAATCAAATTTTTTGCGTGGCATGTCTAAGAAACCAACTCGTTAGGCCGCTTGCGGCGTTGGCAGCACCTGGCCGTACGTCTTGTACTGGCTTCAGTGCTGCCGCCTTGCCATCGACCTATCGAGATAGGTCGATGGCACTTTCGGTCGCAGTAACCGCCTTCGGTTCGAGCGACTGAAGGAAATCGACGCATTGGGTCGGCAGCGTGGCCTCGATATCAATAGGTTTACCCGTCAGCGGATGCGTTAAACGCAACCGGTAGGCATGCAAGAACATACGCCTAAACGCCAGCCGCTGCCGATCTCGCTTCTGCAAATCGCGGTTAAGTGCAAAGTCGCCGTACTTATCGTCACCGACTATCGGGAAACCAGACGACGCAAGATGAACACGGATTTGGTGCGTCCGCCCCGTCTTCAGCTCGGCTTCCAACAACACGTACTCGCCGTATTTTCTCAATAAATTGAATACCGTGTGCGATGGCTGCCCGTCTGCCTGAACCCGCACGCGGCGCTCACCTTCTGGCGTGGTGTATTTGAACAGCGGTAGCTTGATGTGCTGACGCCGGTGTTGCCAGTCGCCCTTCACCAGCGTGAGGTAGCGCTTGTCGAGCTGGCCGAGGCGAATCTGTTCGTGCAGCGCGGTTAGCGCGCTGCGCTTCTTGGCCAACATCAGCACACCCGAGGTCTCCCGATCGAGCCGATGCACCAATTCAAGAAAACGTAGCTCGGGTCGCGCTGCGCGCAGTTGCTCGATCACTCCATGGCTGACCCCGGAGCCACCATGCACCGCCACGCCGGCAGGTTTGTTGATGATCAGCATGGCCTCATCTTCAAACAGCACCGGGAACTCAGCAGCTGGCGCCGTGCGCGCAGCCGGCTCGGCCATGCGCATGGGCGGAATGCGCACGGTATCGCCCTCGATCAGCCGATACGTCTGGGCGATTCGACCTTTGTTCACCCTGACTTGACCAGAACGCAGCACCTGATAGACGTGGCTCTTGGGCACGCCCTTGCAGACTCTTAGTAAAAAATTATCGATGCGCTGACCGGCCTCCTCGGGCCCGATTTCGATCAGACGCACCTCTGGACGATCGGTCGCAGTGGCGGCGCTCGCGCTCATCGGCGCCGGGTCCCCGGAAAATCTCGCTAAGTCCTTCATCGGGAATGTATAATCGCGCGACGGACGAGGTCCGTGTGTGTCGGAAGAATTAAAGCATTCTACACAGGGGTGTGTTTGTCGGCCCCGCAACGTAATTGCAAAACAGACGAACATAGCCGTGTATGCAGCACCCCACTGCGGTCAGGGTCGCGCCAACGATGCGACCGGACAAGGCGATGGGATGTTGGAACCGAGAGCCTGGAACCCAAGGATAACGCTGACCAGCCTGCCGAATAAGGCGAGGCTGGTCGCAAGATGATGCAGTACCATTAGCCAATTGATCGCGAGCTGTCGCTGACTTGACATGATGATCACCAGTCCCAACCCCAGCCCTGATTCGGTGCGCCCCGTGCGCGCCCACCGGCGGCTGCGCGCGGACTGAGCACTACGGCAACTGACTGCAACATCCACGCTGACTTAGGCCGCGCACATCAAGCGCGTTCTTCTCTGTCGGCAAGCCTCCCTCCAGCCTCCGTCCCTCGCATGCATTCTTGAATGAGTTGCGCCCTTTTGTCGGCGCGACATGAAGGCCCAAAGGGGCCGCGGAGTACTCAATAATGAAACGAATGTTGTTCAATGCCACGCAGCAGGAAGAACTGCGCGTCGCTATTGTCGACGGCCAAAAGCTGATCGATATCGATATCGAGGCCGCCGGCCGCGAGCAACGCAAATCCAACATCTACAAAGGGGTCATCACCCGTATCGAGCCTTCACTCGAGGCCTGTTTCGTCAATTATGGCGAGGAGCGGCATGGCTTCCTGCCGTTCAAGGAAGTGGCACGTAGTTACTTCCGCGAAGGTATTGACGTCCGCAATGCGAGTATCCGCGAGGCGCTGCGCGAAGGGCAGGAGATCGTCGTACAGGTCGAGAAAGAAGAGCGCGGCAACAAGGGGGCGGCGCTCACCTCGTTCGTCTCACTGGCCGGTCGTTATCTGGTGCTCATGCCAAACAACCCGCGTGGCGGCGGCGTCTCGCGCCGCGTCGAGGGCGAAGACCGGCAGGAACTGCGCGAAACCATGGACAAGCTCGACCTGCCGCAAGGCATGTCTGTGATCGCCCGCACCGCAGGTATTGGCCGCAACGTCGAAGAGCTGCAGTGGGACTTGAACTACCTGATGCAGTTATGGACCGCGATCGACGGTGCCTCAAAATCGGCGCCCGGTGCCTTCCTGATCTATCAAGAGTCGTCATTGGTGATCCGCGCGATTCGTGACTACTTCCAGCCAGACATCGGCGAGATCCTAATCGACACCGACGATATTCACGAGCAGGCCCAGCAGTTCATGAGCCACGTGATGCCGGACATGGTGCAGCGGGTAAAACGCTATCGCGACGAAGTACCACTGTTCTCACGTTTCCAGATCGAACACCAGATCGAGACCGCCTACTCGCGCACGGTACCGTTACCGTCCGGTGGCGCGATCGTGGTGGATCACACCGAAGCCTTGGTCTCGATTGATGTCAACTCGGCGCGCGCGACGCGCGGTTCCGACATTGAAACCACCGCCTTCAATACCAACCTCGAAGCGGCGGAGGAAGTCGCACGTCAGCTACGCCTGCGTGACCTCGGTGGCCTGATCGTGATCGACTTCATCGACATGGAGAGCACGAAAAACCAGCGCGAGATCGAGAACCGCTTGAAAGATGCGCTGCACTACGATCGCGCCCGCGTTCAGATGGGTAAGATTTCCCGCTTTGGTCTGATGGAACTATCGCGCCAGCGGCTGCGCCCATCGCTGTCCGAAGGTAGTCATGTCACCTGCCCGCGCTGTAACGGTACCGGGCATATTCGCGACACCGACTCCTCTGCGCTGCAAGTACTTCGTATCATCCAAGAAGAGGCGATGAAAGAAAACTCGGCGGCGATCCATGTTCAGGTACCCGTTGATGTAGCGGCCTTCCTGCTCAACGAAAAGCGTGGCGAGATACTGAAAATCGAGACACGTCACCGCGTGACCGTGATCCTCATCCCTAACAAGCATCTAGAGACACCGCATTACAAGCTTGAGCGCATCAAGCATGATGATCCGCGCCTGGACGATCTGCAGGCCAGCTACAAGATGGCCGAGGAAGCCGACACCGATATCGGTTACAGCAAGCGCAAAGCAGAAGAAGCAAAGCCACGCCAAGAGGCAATGGTCAAGGGCATCACCCCGGATCGTCCGGCCCCTATCGTCGAGCGCAAGGCCGAGCCCGTCAAAGTCACGCCGACCGACGAAGCCGCAGCCGAAGGTTTCCTGTCACGCCTGTTCGGCTTGTTCCGAAAAAAATCGAGCGCGCCAGCCGAGCCCGAGACTGCCAAGCCAGCGGTACGAGAACGCGCCGAACGTGGCGAACGAGGTGGCCGAAATCGTCGCGGACGCGGGCGTGGCCGTGATGAGCGCAGCGCAGAGGCCAAACCTGCCAAAGAGACTGCGCCCAAAGTCGCCAAAGAAAGCAAAGAGGCAAAAGAGCCTCGTCCACAGAAACAGAGCCGAGAACCACGCGAGGCGCGCGAGACCTCGGAATCAACCGAGTCCAGCGAAACAAGGCGTCAACGCCCACCACGCCCACCGCGTGGCGAGCGCAAGCACGAGGCCGAGCAAGCACCTGCCGAGCTACAGCCACAAGCAAGCTTGCCGCTTGGTGCGGTTGTCGAAGCAGCGGAGCCAATCAGCCCAGCTCCCGTCAGCGAAACTGAGGGTGGCGAAGATCAACCACGTCGCCGCCGGCGCCGTGGCGGCCGTAACCGCAACCGCCGCGATCGCGATCAGACAGGAAGCGAGTCCAACCTACTTGATCAGACCGAGGTACCGCTGGACGGCATAGTGGCTGCGCCCACATTCGCCGAAACCCAGCATCCGCCGGTTTTGTCTCCCGCTGCAATTCCGGCAGAGGCAGCCCCCTTGGATTCAGCCGCATCGGAGCCCGCCAGCGTTGCTGCGGTCACTCTCGCAACTGCGCCTGAAGCTACGCAGCCTTCACCCGCCATAACAGCGCCAGCCGAGCCCGCACCTCAAACTGCGGTTGAAACTTCTCACGAGCCGGCACCGGAAAACGTCCCCGCCGCTGCTGAGCCAACGGTGCTGACCGCAGCGGTAACGGAAACTGTCTCGACATCGTCCAACCAACCGGTTGCGTCTACTGCGACCACACCTACGGTAACGGCCAGCGTCGACATAGAGGGGATGCTGCTCGCTGCGGGCTTACAGATGACCGAAACTAACCCAGAGCGACTGCGGGCAGTCCAAGCTGAACAATCCGCTACAGTGCCTGCCTCTAGAATCCCGCGGGAGCGTAAGCCACCACCGCCGATATCGACCGAACCCCTGCAACAAGTTGAAACTGGGCACTCGCACTAACGGAGGTAGCCTATGTACGCATTAAAGGTCGATGGCATGACTTGCGGTGGTTGCGCCGCCAGCATCAAGCGCGCACTTCAGCAACTAGATAACAGCGCGCGCGTGGATGTCGACTTGACGGACAAGACCGTCAGCGTCGACACCCATGTGCCACTTGAGGCTGTGATCAATGCGATCAAGGATGCCGGATACGATATACAGAGCACTGCCTGAGACCTTGTACTGCTAGACCAGTACCCAACCATTCATCACCCGCAGCCTCAGAAGGCCCACTGCGCCATTCGGTTGTCGCAGACACGTGCGTTCGCCAGCCACAGTGAACGCACAGTCAGCGCCCAGCACGCGATTTACTGCACGGGTTGTCTGATCGGGACATTCAATCGTCCTGCCTGCGCACTCATTAGGAATTCATCCAGTTCTGCCTTCACGGCTTCATCGCTCTGCCCGCTTTTGCAGCCATGGACGATCAACTCATCGGCCAGTAGCATCAAGACTTCTCGCGGCAATTCGTCCGAGCCGACCGCAGGATGTTTCTGCAGGTATTGCCGCAACGTCGCAATAGATTGGTTTTGAGCCAGCACTTGATTAAGTTGTGCTAGCTCCGGCCCATCTTCACCCAAAAACAAGAAATTCAAATTGGTCAGGCTGGTATTGAACGTTTGGACGGTATCTACCAACTGACTGACAAAATCATCGACCGCGGACTTTTGCGATACGTCGTAACGCAAATTAGTAAGTTCTATGTCAATACGTTGAATGTTGGAGTTAAAACTGATCAACCGATCCACTAACGCGATGTAGGGCGGCGTCAATTGAAACCAATCAATTTTAAAAAATGTGACATTCTTGAACTCAGGATTATTCCTAAGCACATCGGGAACACATTCGAACAATTCAGTGAATTCAGGAAATTGAGTAGAACTACTATCAATGCTTATCTCCTCGTCGTCCATGCCGCTCTGCAAGATCCAGTACGCAGCTAGCGAGACATTCTTCTCAACGCCGGAACCGTTTAGGTACATTAAGCCTAGCTGAAACTGCGCGTGCCCATCGCCTTGCTCAGCCGCCTTTAGATACCACTTGGCTGCCTGATTGAGATCCTTTTCGACGCCTTCACCAGCTTCGCACATCCCAGCCAGGTAGTACTGCGCGAGCGAATGGCCTTGCTCGGCCGCCTTTAGATACCACTTCGCCGCCTGCTCGAGATCCTTTTGAACGCCATCACCTTGTTCATACATCAAAGCCAGTTTGTACTGCGCGTCTACATGGCCTTGCTCAGCCGCCTTTAGATACCACTTCGCCGCCTGCTCGAAATCCTCTTTGACTCCTTTACCTTGGTCGTACATTACGCCCAGGTTGAACTGCGCGTCTGCATGGCCTTGCTCAGCCGCCTTCCCGTGCCATATCGCCGCCTGCTTGAGATCCTTTTTGACGCCTTTACCATTCGAGTACATCACGCCCAGGTTGAACTGCGCGTCTGCATTGCCTCGCCCAGCAGCCTTTAGATACCAGCTGGCCGCCTGCTTTAGATCCTTTTCGACGCCCTCACCTCGTTCATACATCACGCCCAGGTAGAACTGCGCGGCCGCATGGCCTTGTTTGGCCGCCTTGTGAAACCACACCAACGCCTTCTCGCAATCCTTCCCCTGTTTAGCTCTCAGGCCGAGTTCATACTGCGCGTCTGCATGGCCTTGCTCAGCCGCCTTCCCGTACCATATCGCCGCCTGCTTGAGATCCTTTTTGACGCCTTCACCATTCGAGTACATCACGCCAAGGTTGAACTGCGCGTCTGCATTGCCTCGCCCAGCAGCCTTTAGATACCAGCTGGCCGCCTGCTTTAGATCCTTTTCGATGCCCTCACCTCGTTCATACATCACGCCCAGGTAGAACTGCGCGGCCGCATGGCCTTGTTTGGCCGCCTTGTGAAACCACACCAACGCCTTCTCGCAATCCTTCCCCTTTTTAGCTCTCAGGCCGAGTTGATACTGTTCCTCGATCTCACTTTGTGATGCCACCGTCGATAGCGATGCAGTGGGAAGCATGGGACTGGCGGCTTGTGCCGCGGGAGACGTCACGGAGGCTGTTGCTGATCCCTCTGATTCACTTGAAGTGCGAACGATCAGCTGCGGATCGCTCACCGGCCCAATAGTGAAGGTTCCGGCTCCGGCAGCGCCAGCAACCGAACTTGGAACCTGCATACTATCGTTGGCTAATCCATCGATAGCAAGCGGTGTCTGTCGGCCTTCCGGAGACCCGCCCACCATCTTAGGTGCCGCAGAACCCGAATGAGCTGTTGCTGGAGGACTACTGTCCTGACCATTCGGTAGGACGTCAGCCTCTTCGCTGCTAG
>JAIXQK010000054.1 GCA_027485795.1 Oxalobacteraceae bacterium | reverse complement strand
GTGGCGATGGCCATGCCGCAGGTGCATATCGTCGCCTACTGCACAGACCTCGGCTTCAATGCTGCGCGTGGTGCTGAGATGCTGTCGCTGATGCTGGGCTTTGGCATCGTCAGCCGACTCGCTTCGGGCTGGATATCTGACCACATCGGTGGCCTGCGTACCTTGCTGCTCGGGTCGGTACTACAAGCCATCGCGCTGGCGCTATTTATTCCATTCGACAGCCTCGCCTCGCTTTATGTGATTTCCGCGCTATTCGGTCTTTTTCAGGGAGGCATCGTGCCGTCCTATGCCATCATCGTGCGAGAGAACTTTCCGGCACAGGAGGCAGGAGCGCGTGTCGGCATGGTGGTGCTGGGTGTGCAGGTTGGCATGGCGCTGGGGGGCTGGATGTCCGGCAAGGTGTTTGACCTGACAGGCTCCTATCACGCGGCTTTCTTCAATGGCATTGGCTGGAATCTGCTGAACATTGCAATCATAGCGATGCTGTTGCTTCGGTTGCGTGCCGCCCGATTGCCAGCGTCTCAAGCCTAGATGTACCGTGCGTCCTCGAGGAAAGACCCTCAAAACGGCGGCTTATACAAGTTGCACTTACCGCGATAGAGCATACGACCTCGGCGGGGAGATTTTTGAAGTGCAGTGATCGTTACCTCACCCGTACCCCGATTCAGATTGAAATCGATGAACTCAATCATGTCATCGATCATCAACTTCTTGTAAGCGATTGCACCTTTCACATGCGCCTCGCTGACCTTGGTAGCGAAACTGACGCGGCCGATCATAGTTAGCGTGAATCCGGTCATCTTAGTCGATTCATCGACTTCAATCGTTAGCGGGTCGAAGTCACTGGGATCCGGATTGATCGGCACCCAACTGCCAAGATAGATCGGCATGTAGCCACGGCAGTTAAATCGTAGCGTGTCGGCTGCTGCGTCCGTGCCAAACGCAGTCAGCACGAAAAGCATTAACAGCGGAAAAAGCGAAGCAGGACGCATGGGCAAATTGTCAGCGAGCGAGTGCAACTGATTTTACCTGCGTCCACACGGTGTCACCCGTCTTCAACGCTAGCTCGGATACAGCGCGCTTCGTCACCCGCGCGAGTAGCGCCGAGCGGCCCACCTTGACGCGCACGAGTACCAGACCCGGATGCTCGTCATCTCTCATCGCATCAATCTGCCCCTGAAGCACGTTTTGAATGCTGCTCTTGCCCGGTTGTTCGCGCGCCAGGCTGACATCGCTGGCAAGGATACGAACGCGCGCTTTAGCCCCTAGCGCCAAGCCCGGATCTCGGATCCAGACCGAGCCGCCGTCAAAGTCCATGCGAGTCAGGTGCCATTGCGACTCAATACTGCCAACAATCGCTTCGATCACCACGCCGACTTCATTCCCAAGCCGCACCGGCAGATCAAGTTGCGACAGCGTGTCAGCCAGTTCACCGCTGGCGACAACGCTGCCAGCGTCCATCACGACCAAGTGATGTGCGAGTCGAACCACTTCTTCGGGTGAGTGGGTCACGTAAAGAATCGGAATCTCCAGGGTGGCCTGTAGCCGGTCGAGATAGGGAAGGATTTCCTGTTTACGCTTGAGGTCGAGCGCGGCAAGTGGCTCGTCCATCAACAATAGCTGCGGGTCAACAGCAAGCGCGCGCGCGATGGCAACTCGTTGTCGTTCGCCGCCTGATAAACCTTCGGGCTTCCGATCGAGTAAAGCACGAATGCCAAGCAGGTCAATAATCGGATCAATCGCTACGTTGCCATTACGACTGGCGCGCTTCATGCCGTACTGTAGATTGCCGCGTACCGAGAGATGTGGAAACAGACTCGCTTCCTGAAATACATAGCCAATTGCACGTTGATGGGTAGGCGTGAAATGTGTAGCGTCTTGCCACAGGTGTTCATTCGCCATCAGCGAGCCGGATGCACGCTCCAACCCAGCGATACAGCGCAGCAGCGTGGTCTTGCCACAGCCCGAGGGACCGAACAGCGCAGTGACCCCGCGCCCTGGCAGCTGCAGGTCGACATTTAACGCGAAGTCAGCGCGCGTTAAAGTGAATTTAAGGCGCAGGCTCATCTCACTGCGTGCTCTGCGCTTTTGGGCGCGATAGGTGCAGTACGAGCAGTACAACGAAAGAGAACCCAATCAGCACCGCAGCCATTGCATGTGCGTGCTCGTATTGCATCGCCTCGACATAATCGTAAATCTGTACCGATGCAACGCGGGTTTCGCCAGCGAGATTGCCACCGATCATCAGCACAACGCCGAATTCACCGACGGTGTGCGCAAAGCTCATAACCGATGCTGTTAAAAATCCGGGTAGTGCCATGGGTACTACGACGCTAAAAAATGCATCGAGTGGTGTCGCGCGCAGTGTCGCCGCCACTTCCAGTGGTCGACGTCCGATGGATTCGAAGGCACTTTGTAGCGGCTGGACCATGAAGGGCAAAGAGTAGAACACCGAAGCAACCACTAATCCCCAGAAGGTAAATGGCAGCAGGCCGAGGCCAAGTGACTCGGTCAGCCGGCCAGCAAAACCGTGCGGCCCCATCGCCAGCAACAGATAAAAACCAAGCACGGTGGGCGGCAACACCAAGGGCAGTGCCACGACAGCTGAGATCGGTGCTTTTAAGCGGGATTGGGTGCGTGCCAGCCACCAGGCTATCGGTGTGCCCAGTAGTAGCAGAATGAAAGTGACCACCGCCGATACTTTGGCGGTTAGCCACAAGGCTTGTAGCGCTTCAGGTTCGAGCGTCATGCGGTGGTATCCACTCGAACACGGTTGAAATCAAGAGCCGATAAAGAACCACCCGACGCTGATAAACCTGAGCATGCGCTTGGGTCACATCACCCATCGCGCCGGGCGTAATTGTGTTGTGTGGACTCAGAACAGACCCACCACCTTGCCATGGTCATCAATGTCAATCTTCACCGCGCTCGGTACCTTCGGCAGGCCAGGCATGGTCATGATGTCACCGCAGATCATCACGATAAACTGTGCGCCTGCAGCCAACCTGACTTCGCGAACATTGACGACATGGCCGCTTGGCGCGCCGCGTGACGTGGCATCCGTACTGAATGACGACTGTGTCTTGGCGACGCAGATCGGGTAATGCGCATAGCCCGCTTCTTCGAAGGACTTCAGCTGTTGCTTCACCTTGGCAGAGGCGCTGATGTCTGACGCACCGTAGACTTTAGTGGCAACTTTTCTCATTTTTTCAAGCAGCGAGTCGCCATCTTCGTAGACAAACTTGTGTGAGCCACCGCGCTCAGACAAACGAACCACCTCGTGCGCCAGTGCCTCTGCTCCGGCACTACCTTTTGCCCAGTGCTCAGCGAGTACCACGTTGACGCCGAGCGCTTTCATGCGCTCAGTCACCAGTGCGATCTCGGCATCGGTATCAGCGGTGAAACGATTGATGGATACCACGCAGGGCAAGCCATACTGATTGGTCACGTTGTCGACATGACGTTCCAGATTGACCATGCCTTTTTTCAGGGCATCCAGGTCTTCGCTGTTCAACTCTTTGACGTCCTTACCACCGTGGTACTTGAGCGCGCGAATGGTTGCTACCAGCACGCAAGCAGATGGGGTGAGGCCAGTTTTGCGGCACTTGATGTCAATGAACTTTTCAGCACCCAGGTCAGCACCGAAGCCTGCCTCGGTCACTACATAATCACCAAGCTTGAGCGCGCTTTGGGTAGCGATCACGGAGTTGCAACCATGTGCAATGTTGGCGAACGGGCCGCCATGCACAAACGCAGGATTATTCTCGAGGGTCTGAACCAGATTAGGCTGAAGCGCATCTTTTAGCAGAACTGTCATCGCGCCATGCGCGTTGAGGTCACGTGCATGCACCGGCTTCTGGTCACGCGTGTAGCCAATCACGATATCGCCCAAGCGTTTCTTCAGATCTTGTACCGACGTTGAAAGACAGAAGATCGCCATCACCTCGGACGCCACCACGATATCGAAACCGTCCTGGCGTACAAAGCCATTCGCAGTACCGCCAATGCCGACAATAATGTCGCGTAGCGCACGATCATTCATGTCGACCACGCGCTTCCAGGTAATGCGGCGCGGATCAATATCAAGCGTATTGCCATGATTGATATGGTTGTCGATCATTGCCGCCAATAGGTTGTTGGCGAGCGCGATGGCGGAGAAATCACCAGTGAAATGTAGGTTGATATCTTCCATCGGGACGATCTGCGCATTTCCGCCGCCCGCGGCGCCGCCTTTGACGCCGAACACAGGTCCGAGTGAAGGTTCACGCAGGCAGATGACTGCTTTTTTGCCGATTCTATTCAGTGCATCGCCCAGACCAACCGTGGTGGTAGTTTTTCCTTCACCAGCAGGTGTTGGGCTGATGGCAGTCACCAACACTAGTTTGCCATCTGGGCGGCTCTTGAGCGTGTCGAGGTAGGCGAGCGCCACCTTGCCTTTGTAGTGGCCGTAGGGCTCGATCGCATCCTCTGGAATTCCGAGTCCGGCGGCGACATCGAGCACCTTGTTCATTTTTGCCTTTTGAGCAATTTCGATATCGCTTTCCATATGTCTCCAATAATGTTTTGTTTTTGGGACCTAAATTCTAAAGCGAGTTGCGGATGCGCGCGGCTGTTTTTCGTGCCATACCCACGCATTTGCAGGGGATGGGCCCGATTCGTTTGATCGGGTCTGATAAACTTCGCATCTATTTGCAGCTTTGAAAACACGTTTTCATAATTACTTTGCTAACAGGATAGCCATGCCAGGTTTGCTACCCCACGTCGATCCCGACGGTCTGCTCGAGTTTTCGGTGGTGTACACCGATCGTTCGCTGAACCACATGTCGAAATCTTTCATGGGGGTGGTCAACGACATCTCCAGCATCTTGAAAGAGGTGTACCACGCTAAATCCGCGGTGGTGGTTCCTGGTAGCGGTACCTACGGCATGGAGGCTGTAGCGCGCCAATTCGCGACGGGTCGTAAGTGTCTCGTGATTCGAAATGGTTGGTTCAGCTACCGCTGGACGCAAATCTTCGAGATGGGCCACATCTCTGATCAGCTTCATGTGATGACTTCATCACCGGAGGTCGAAGGTTTCCAGCAGCAGTACAAGCCACCCGCGATTGATGAAGTGGTGGCGTGGATCAAAGAGCACAAGCCAGCGGTCGTGTTCGCGCCACATGTAGAAACCTCCGCAGGTCTGATCCTGCCGCCTGAGTACCTGCGCGCTGTGGGCGAAGCAGTGCAAGCGGTCGATGGACTGTTTGTGCTCGACTGTATTGCTTCGGGCGCAATGTGGGTCGATATGGCAGCATCAAAAGTGGATGTGGTGATCAGTGCGCCGCAGAAGGGTTGGAGCAGCTCGCCATGTTGCGCGCTGATCGCGATGTCGGAGCGCGCGCGCGAGCGCATCGAATCCACCACCAGCACGAGTTACTCCTGCGATCTGAAGAAATGGCTGCAGGTGGTCGAGACCTATGAAAAAGGCTCGCATGTTTATCACACCACCATGCCGACGGATTCACTCCGTGTATTGCGCGATGTGATGCGCGAGACCCAAGCCCTGGGCTTTGATCACCTGAAAGCGCAACAGGTCGAACTGGGTATCCAGGTGCGTAAGATGCTGGAAGCGCGAGGTTTCCCAAGCGTTGCGGCGCCCGGCTTTCAAGCGCCCTGTGTGGTCGTTAGCTATACCGAAGATCCGGATATTCAGAACGGTAAAAAGTTCATGGCACTCGGTATGCAAACGGCGGCGGGCGTACCGCTACAGGTGGGCGAGCGTCCTGATTTTCGTACCTTCCGGATTGGCTTATTCGGGTTGGAGAAACTCACCCATGTTGAGCGCACGGTCGGCCATCTTGCTGCAGCGTTAGATAAACTCTAATCTCGCAACACGGGCTCTCAATAACTAAAAGCCTCTGACGAAAAAAGAGTGGCGCAGTTTATGTCTGCGACCTTTTGTCAGAGGTTTCAAACACCGACTTTGAACGGTGAGAAGTTGGTGCCAACGTCGTAGTAATCCTCGTCTTCTTTTTTCTTCAGCCAAGCAACTACCCGGTACGTCACTGGAGTCATGACGACTTCCCAGCCCGTTTTCAGAAAATACTGCGCGATCGCGACAGCGATCACTTGCTCGGTTGACCAGATGCCATAAAACGCGGTCATGTAAAAAATCCCGGAGTCGATCAGTTCGCCCGCCGCAGTGGAGCCTATGGTTCGCATCCACAAATGGCGACCTGCGGTCATGATTTTCATCTTGGCCATGACATAGGCATTCACCAAGCTGCCCGCCCAGAACGCAATAATCGACGCCAGCATAATGCGCCAGGTGTTGCCGAATACGGTCTCCAATCCCTTCTGGTACCCGTCCATGTAGTCGCCACCGGCAGGTGGGAGCTGTATGACCACCAGTGACATCACTGCCGCAAACAGCAGGGCAGCGAAACCAGCCCAGACGGCGCGCCGATCATGGGCGTAGCCATAGACCTCGGTCAGGATGTCACCGAACAGGTAGGAGATTGGGAAAAACAAGATACCCGCGCCGAAGGTAACTTCGCCCAGTATCGGTAGCGTGAGTACTGCCGCCTTGCCGGCGCCGATCAGATTGGAGCAAAGTAGCGCTACAACAAAGGCCGCCAACAGCAGGTCGTAGTAGCGGTAGCGGCGTGGTGTGTGCATGTCAGCGCTTGAAGGTGCAACGACCTTTTTCGCTGAACAGTCTCGGGCGGTAGTAGGAGTATTTCTTTTTGTCTGCCATATTCAGCTCTTCTTGCGTCAGGTAGCGGCCTTTATTGGTCACGTACTCGTTAGCCATCAAGAAGTTGCCGTTGTCGAATTCGATTTTGTAGAAGTACTGCTCGATAAAGCGAGAGTCAATCCGGGTCTGATCTTCATGCGCGATCAGGACATTGTCTTCCCATTTGTCGACCACGACCGGGATGCGCGGGTTGCGCTCATCAATCTTGCGGAAAATGCTTTTTGATTTCTCGTCGACCGTAAAAACAAACGAGCAGACCGAAGGATCTTCCTTGCATATCCACTTGTTGCCACGCATGGCGGTGGTGACGCACTGGTAAGTGGCCGCCTGCACGGGTACGGTTAATGTTAGCGACAGTAGCGCGCAACAGAGCGAAAGTAAGCTGGGCTGGGCGATCTGCATGGCGTATACACAAAACCGGTGTTTTGCTAAGGACGCGCGGAGTATAAGGCAGCCGTAAAAAATTGAGCGCAATTCACGCAGTGATTTCAGGCCCTTGATCCTGATTAGCCGCGGGTTCGACGGTGGCGTTCTCGCTCGCGATCAGTTGCCCATGCAGGGATGCGCCTGGCTCTACGTTGATGGACTTGTGCACGATATTGCCGCGTACTTCAGAGCCCTCGAGCAATTCAATGCTCTCGCTCGCGCTGATATTGCCAAACACTTTACCCGCGACACTGACATTCTGCGCGCGAATATCGCCATGAACCTCGCCTTTCGGTCCGATCACGATCCAGCGCGCATTACCATCTGGCTGGTCAAGGTTACCTTCAATCTTGCCGTCGATCCGCACGCTTTCCTCAATGCGTACCGTGCCCTCAATACGCGTGGCGAGGCCGAACACCGAGCCCATGCCTTGGAGGCCTTTCAGGTGGGAGCCGGCTTTCATTTATGAAAACAAAAAAAGATACGCATGCCCGCAGACTAACAGCGCGTTCAGCGGATGGCAACCACGGCAAACTCGCGCTGGCTCAGCCCCACTCCCGGCGCTAGCTATTCATCACGATCGCCACAAAGGATAGCAACAGCGCAGGGGCTGAGACAATCAAACAGGCATTGCTCTGCGGGCCTCATCTTGGGCTGATCATTATGGTTTGCGGCGCAGACTTTGTCGATGCGCCAGCATTCAACCGAGCGTAGTGGGCCGAGTTAACAGTCTCAGAATGGCAGCACCAGTTCGCCCAGAAGATAGCGATACCAGTAGTCGGGGTCGTTGGTTGCCGTCGGGCCGGCCGCGCGCGTGTAGCCCGCCCGCAGACGTAGCGCGTAGCGCTCGACTTGGGTTTCGCTGGATAACTCAAGTAGCTGGGTGGGGGTGGCGACCTCGGCTGCGATCTGCTGTGATCCCAGGCCGGCGGTCACTGTATTGCGCCAATCACCCATACGCTGCCGCCATCCAATGGCCATCATGCTTTCCTGATAACGCTCCGGGTTGAAGTAGGGGCGCCCGACATCGAGTTTGCTGTTATCGAACCATCGGTAGCGCAATTGGAGCGTCAGCCCGAGATCCAGCGAGGGCTGCCAGATGATTCGACCGCGCACATGCCGACGCTGGTTGTCGTCGGAGAAGCCCTGGTAGCCTGCCAGACCAACCAAGGTGACATGGGGGTGAACCGGTACATCCACCGAGGCACCCGCAAAGTTGAAATACACACCTTGGTTCAGTGCCGTGCGCGTCTCGACGACATCGCGGTTGGCGAACACCTCCAATGCGGACCCGCCAGAGAAGGTATGTCGGTAGCTGCTATCCAGTGTCACTAGTTGGTGGGTCGATTGTTGAAGCCACCCAAGCTCTGTGTTCCAGCCGTCAGTAGTTTTTCGGTTTGTGCGGCGTGCGACCAAGCGTAACTGTTGACCGCTAAGCTGCCAGTCGCCTTGGCTGAACTGGTGATCGGTGTAGCGTAGACCGATGCGGTTATCAAGATGCTGGTAGCTTGCAATACCCTCTGCGCTGAGTCGGCGACTACTGAAGCCTTCACTGTCATGCGATTGGACATAGCCACCCCCCGCTGCCAGAGGTTCAGCGAGCGTATCGGCCGATATCAATCCACCGAAGACTAGTAGTGCGGCTGTGTATCCTTTCATTTGGTTCCCCACGACTTTCTTAGATTCAGAATCTCTGCGGCATAGCCTGCGAGTGATACGGGTTGCATGATCAGACTGTAGAACAGCGAATAGATGAAAAAACCAGAGAGATTGAAACGTACGCGTAGCCCAAGACGTTCGAACATACGGTGTCCAATACGGAACATGAAATAGTTCATTCCCATCGACATCGGTATCAGCGCCAGAGTAATAGGGCCCACAATCCAGAAGAAACCAAAAAGCGCTAACACGATCCCCGGAATGAAGACCAGGGTGAACACCAGATCGAGGAAGGGGAAAAGTAGATTCCAGTAGACGAAGGCGCTAGCCAGCGAGCGCATGCGTAGTATGTCGGGGTGCTGCTTGAAAGCTTCGATCATGCCGCGTGACCAGCGTCGTCGCTGCCTTGAAAACTGCAGCAGTGTGGTGGGTGCATTGGTAAACAGTAGAGCGTCTTCGCAGTAACCAATTCGGTAGCCAGCCTTCAGCAGGCTCCATGAAAGAACGATGTCCTCGCCGATGCAATCCGGCCACCCACCGATTTCTCTTAGGGTTTTAGTGTCATAGAGCGAGAAGGCGCCTTGCGCCACCATCGTCCCTTGATAGAGTGATTGGACCCGCTTGATAGCGGCGATGCCATGAAAGTAATCCCACTCCTGCGCACGTGTCATCCACGTCGCGCGTGAATTGCGTACCATGACGCCGCCAGCAACTGAACGCGTGGTTGGAGGATCTTGCATATAACGCTCAACAATGCTCGACAAGGCATCGCGGAACAACCAGGAATCGGCATCGACGGTGATGGTGATTTCATGCTTAACCTGCGCCAGTGCGATGTTCAGTGCATTGGCCTTGCCAACATTACCCGGCAGGTCGATTAACTGCAGCCATGGGTAATGCGGCAATTGCTGCCTCACCAGCGCCGCAGTACCATCGCCCGAGCCATCGTTCACGACGATCACTTCCAATGGCCCGGCGTACTGTTGCCGGTCGATGCTCTCTAGCGTGCTGAGGATGTTGTCTTCCTCGTTGTAGGCCGCTACCAAGATGCTCACACCGGGATAACGTAACAGCGCACTACGGACGGGACGATTGTCCATCGCCAGACTCGACAGCATGAACGCATTCATGAAGCCCGGAATCAGCGCGATGCCGGCGATGATGGTCCATGCCAGTGTCGGTCCAACAGCATCTGCTAGTGCTTCGGCCCAAGGATGAGCTAATACAACGCTCAGCCACAACCAGCTAATGCCGACCACCATGGCGATCATGAATTTGACGCGCACCGAAACGTACGCGCGCCTACGCGCTCGATAGCGATCGACTGCCCGCGTTGGTAGGGGTATGACGGAGGCTTCGAACGGGGTCTGCTGCCGTTCGGGAGGGTCACTCTCTTGGTACATGAGCATTGCTTGATGGAAAAACTCAATAATGCGTCATTCCAGCTGAAATTGTTACCGTTAGAAAATATTTAATGACTATCGGTTTCAACACTCAAGTTGTTAGTCCGGTAATTTTTGGGGTCTAGATTGCTTTTCGCCGCCGCGCTGCGTAGGCTGGCGCGTTTTCAGTCAGGGGCAGAACCATGCGCGAGGTGCGCGCCGTCGACATCTTTTGTCAGGTGCTGGATAACTTCGGAGACGCCGGTGTTTGCTGGCGTCTGGCGCGTCTGATGGCGCGTCTTGGCTTGCGCGTGACACTCTGGGTTGACGACCTATCGCGACTAAAGCGGTTGCGCCCGGCAATTGATCTGTCCCTCGAGACGCAGTTGCTCGACGGCTTTTTGCTTCGCCAATGGTCGGTGGCGGCTGAGCCAGAAGCGGATCTGGTGATCGCTGCGTTCGGCTGTCGACTGCCCGAGTCCGCGCTACTGAAGATGGCAGAAACGACGCCAGCACCGGTGTGGATCAATCTCGAGTATTTGTCGGCCGAGCACTGGGTTGAGCGCAGTCACGGCTTACCCTCGCCGCATCCGCGACTGCCGTTGGTAGAACATTTTTATTTTCCCGGTTTTACGCGTCTTAATGGTGGCTTGCTGCGAGAGCCCGATCTGCTCGAGCAACGTGAAGGTTTCGATGCCAATACGCGCGCGCAGTTTCTGTCGCAGCTTGGTGTGACGATCGCACCTGATACGCGCTTGGTATCGCTGTTCTGCTATCCATCGGCGCCGATTGAATCACTCTTTTACGCCATGCAGAGTGGTCCGCCGATTCTGTGTCTGGTACCTGAGGGCGTCACGCCACTCGCCCCCGCGATTGGTCGAACATCGACGCAAGGGGCGCTCACGCTGCAAGGAATCCCATTTCTGGAACCTGATGACTACGACCAAGTACTGTGGAGTTGCGATTTGAATTTCGTGCGCGGTGAAGATAGTGCTTCACGCGCACAGTGGGCCGCGAAGCCGATGGTATGGCAACTCTACCCACAAGCGGATAGTGCCCACTTGCCCAAGCTGGATGCATTTTTAGCGCTGTATGGCGAGTCGCTAGATCCGGTCTACGCCGGCGTAATGCGGCAGTTTTCAAAGTGGTGGAATGGTGAAGATCAACATGCCCCGGATTGGCGGGGCCTGATGGCGAGCTTGCCAGTATTGAAAGCGCATGCCCACGTCTGGCAGCAACAGCTCGGTTCGAACGGCGAACTCGCGACCGGCTTAATCGAATTTGCGAGGGAAATCGGGTAAAATCCGCCGCTCTTGATATCCGAGCGTTGATTGAGACATCAATAAGCCTTGCTCGGAGAAGAACTATCCTCGAACTCTCTCGTCATTATTATGAAAACCGCACAAGAACTCCGCGTCGGCAATGTATTCATGCTGAACGGTCAGCCGCAGGTCGTTGTCAAATCCGAGTTTTCGAAATCGGGCCGTAACGCCTCCGTCGTCAAAATGAAAATGAAAAACCTGCTGACAGCAGCAGCGCAGGAGGCGGTATACCGTTCCGACGAAAAATTCGATATCGTCATGCTGGACCGTAAGGAAGTCACTTACTCCTACTTTGCTGATCCACTGTATGTGTTCATGGACGGTGAGTACAACCAATACGAGGTCGAGTCCGAGAACATGGGTGAGTCAATTCACTATCTCGAAGATGGCATGGCATGCGAGGCGGTCTTCTACGACGGCAAAGCCATCTCGGTCGAATTGCCGACTACCGTCGTGCGCGAGATCACCTATACCGAGCCTGCAGTGAAAGGCGATACCTCAGGCAAGGTATTGAAGCCAGCGAAAATTGCGACCGGGTTCGAGGTGTCGGTACCGCTGTTTGTTGATCAGGGCGACAAAATCGAAATCGATACGCGTACGGGTGAGTACAAGCGCCGGGTTTGATCTGGCCTGAATCGCTCCACTATAAAAAAACCGCAGCTTAGCCTGCGGTTTTTTTATGCTAGGTCATAAACTGCTTGGAGCGGAACTTGCACACAAAGTCGAGTCTTGTTTCACCGGCTGAGCCAGGTCTTACTTCCTGAAAGCTGAGCTGCGAGAGTGGTAGCTCTGGTTCTTCGTGCACGGGTGCCCCGCCCGGCTCGATGGTGGTGAAGTAGGCATTACCAGTATAGGCAATCATCCGCTTGCCACAGTCAAAATAATTCAGGTAAGTGGATGACTGGTAGGCGGTTTGATCGGGGGCGTACTGCGGTGCAGACCATGAGGTGCGTAGCACGGCGCGCAGGTATTCATCGGTGCGGACGATACTGCCCGCATCCACGTACCAGTTAATCACTTGACCGCCACTTCCAGATTGCGATATCAGTTGCCAATCAGGCGCCTGCGCTGAAGCAGGGAGCGTCGAAAACAAAAAGACACAGGTAAAAAGCCGCCTCATAAGGTCTCCATGTCACGCGGATTACAAGAACGATGGTACCGGAATCGTTGCAAGCACGTCAGTTCGCGGAAAATTGTCGCTTGGCTGAAATGACAAGTCCGTGCTGAGTGCGGTTATTATGACGGCAAAAAATAGTGGGCTTAAGCTCTTATAACAAGGAGATGTAATGCAGGACGTGGTGCTCGGCGACGCATCGGAGGCGTCAAACGAACCCGCGCTCGGCCCGTGGGGTCAGCGTGTTCATGCGGCAAGCAAAGGCTTTGCCGTTCTCGGCGGTGTTGGATTTATCGCGCTGGTGTTGATGTCGCTGGTTTCCATCGTCGGGCGCAAGCTTGCCTCAGCACCGATCACCGGCGATATCGAATTAATGCAGATGGTTGGCGCTGTAGCCGCTGCGGCGATGCTGCCGTACTGCGAGATGGAGCGTCATCACCTGCGGGTTGATTTTTTCACCACCCGCCTGCCGCAGCATGCCAAGTACAAGCTGGATGCTGTCTCCCATCTTTTGTTAGCCTTGGTTGCGCTGCTGGTCGCGTGGCGCACCGGCGTTGGCGCGTTATCGCTTCGCGAGGCCGGCGAGGCCTCGATGATGCTCTTGTGGCCTGTGTGGACGGTTGTCGCTGCACTGGTGCCGAGTTTCTTGTTGCTTGCGCTCGCTGGTTTCTATAACGCGGCTGTCTACTGGCGCGCCAGCAGGAGTGCAGCATGAGTGGCATGAGCATTGGTCTTGTCATGTTCGCAGTACTACTCGTGCTGCTCGCACTTCGGGTGCACATCGGCATCGCGATGTTCATCATCGGTAGTGCTGGTTTCGTTGTAATGAATGACTACCAGTCGCTACCGCTATTGGCCACCTTGAAGAATATCGCCTACGCGCGCTTCTCCAATTACGACCTTGCCGTGATTCCCTTGTTTATGTTGATGGGACAATTCGCGACGCATGGCGGTCTCTCGCGCGCGCTGTTCAACTGCGTCAATAGTTTTGTAGGGCATTGGCGCGGTGGTGTTGCGATGGCCTCGGTCGGCGCATGCGCGGCATTCGGTGCGATCTGTGGCTCTTCGCTGGCCACTGCTGCCACCATGGGGCAGGTCGCACTACCAGAGTTACGTCGTTATAACTACGCGGGTTCGCTCGCGACCGGCGCGCTCGCCGCCGGTGGCACGCTCGGCATCATGATTCCACCCTCGGTGCCATTGGTGATTTATGCTGTGCTGACGCAGGAATCCATTGGCAAGTTGTTCATGGCCGCAGTCATTCCCGGGCTGATCGCGATGATCGGCTACATGATCGTGATCCGGATTGTGGTCACGCTGAAACCAGAGGCAGGCCCGGCGGGTGAACGTGTACCGATGCCGATTGCACTCAAGACGTTGGCCGGTGTGTTACCCATCTTGTTGGTGTTTCTGGTGGTGATCGTGGGCATCTACGGCGGCTGGGCCAACCCCACCGAAGCCGCGTCGATTGGTGCGGCAGCCTGCGGCATTATTGCGGTGCTTAACGGTATGCGCTTTGAAGGTATTTTGAATAGCATACTCGGTACGGCGCAGGCAACAGCGATGATTTTTTTGGTGCTTTTGGGCGCCGATATGTTGAACTCCGGGTTGGCACTGACGCAAATGCCCGCAGAGCTGGCAAGCTGGGTTCAAGGCAGTGGATTACCGCCCTTGTCGGTGATCTTTGCGATACTGCTGATCTATATTTTTCTCGGTTGTGTGATGGATTCGCTGGCGATGATTTTGCTGACGATTCCGATTTTTTACCCGATCGTGATGGGGCTCGAATTTGCCGGTATGACGCCCGCCGACAAATCAATTTGGTTCGGGATACTGGCGTTAATGGTGGTCGAGATCGGTCTGGTCCACCCGCCGGTCGGAATGAATATTTACATCATTAACCGCATTGCGAAAGACGTTCCTGTGATGGAGACTTTCAAGGGTGTATTACCCTTCCTTGCTTCGGATTTGGTGCGTATTCTGCTGCTGGTGTTTTTCCCGGTCGTATCGCTTTACCTTGTTCATACTTTCGGTAACTAATCCCTATACCCCACAGGAGGATCCCATGGCAGTGCGCTACTTCTGGCACCTTTGCTTCATCTTGCTGGCATCGCTGGCGACGAGTGCTTCGGCGCAGACCATCACCTTAAAGGTGCACCATTTCCTGCCGCCGGCGTCGACCACCCATGCGCGCTTCATCGTGCCGTGGTGCGAAAAGATTGCCAAAGAATCTGCCGGCAAATTGAAGTGCCAGATCTATCCGTCCATGCAACTGGGTGGCACGCCACAGCAGTTGTTCGATCAGGCCAAGGATGGTGTCGCCGACATCATCTGGACCGTGCCGGGCTACCAGGCGGGACGGTTTCCGGTATCGGAAGTATTTGAGCTGCCATTCATGATCAATGATTCCGAGCGTGCCAGTCGTGGTCTGTGGCACTACGCGATGAAGAATGCGACCGCAGAGTTCAAAGGTGTGAAGCCGCTTTTGTTTCATGTTCACGATGGCGCATTGCTCAATACGACCAAACGGCCCGTTAAAGTCCTCGAAGATTTGAAGGGTATGAAAGTACGTGCACCAACACGCCTGGGTACCAAGATGGTGGCGGCGCTCGGTGCAGCACCGGTTCCGATGCCGCTTCCACAAGCTGCCGAGGCGCTTTCGAAGGGGGTGATTGATGGCGCGCTGATTCCTTGGGAAGTGGTGCCCTCCATGAAGTTTGAAGAGATCACCAAGTTTCACACCGAGTCACCAGTCGGTGCGCCGCAAATGCTGAATGCGGTTTTCATCTACGCGATGAATCAGGCGAAATATGACAGCCTTCCGCCTGATCTGAAAAAAGTTATCGATAACAACAGCGGCGCTGATGCATCTGCTTGGGTCGGTAAGTTATTCGCCGAGGATGCTATACCGGGTCGCAAGAGCGCAGAACAACGCAAGAACACGATTTATGTCTTGCCGGAAGCCGAGCTGAAACGTTGGGTCGCCGCCACCAGCCTCATCGATGATGAGTGGGTCAAAGATATGAACGCAAGAGGCTTCGACGGCAAGCGACTGCTGGAAGAGGCTCGAGCCGCCTGCAAATAACAGATGGCGTTTGCCGGGCATCTGGCTGCCCGGCGGTGTTGGCGCGGGTCGACCTGATGGTGGCGAGGCGCCCCCAACTTAGTCTAGTCAAAAATGCAATAGCTTGTTTTTGAAGGATTTTTGCTGATAGAGGCGCTATTTGTTCTTGTTAAGACAAGTATTTTAAAAAAAAGTATCTTTATTACGGGCAAATTTCCTTGAACCCCTTGAAAATGTTGTTGCGATGACATATAAATTAGCATTACAGTAATTGCACTGGGGCAATGGTTCGAGAAATTAAACCAGAGGCCGT
>JAIXQK010000179.1 GCA_027485795.1 Oxalobacteraceae bacterium | reverse complement strand
TAGGCCTACATTCAGGGAAAAGCTCGTAGGACGGAGGGCATAAAAATGCAACAACGGAGACACGGCACTGAATCGGTACGGCCTCTGTACACCGCAGAGGAGCGGGCCCGTCGCGACGCGACTTACTGGACCCTGGTCCAAGGCATCCTCGCGCCAGTGCAGTTCGTGGTCTTTCTCATCAGCGTGGCGCTGGTGCTGCGCTATCTGCAGACTGGGCAGGGCGAGCAGGTCGCGACCCTCTCTGTCATCATCAAAACCCTACTGCTGTACACCATCATGATCACCGGCTGCATCTGGGAGAAGGTGGTGTTTGGCCGCTACTTGTTTGCGCCCGCCTTCTTTTGGGAAGACGTCTTCAGCATGTTGGTGCTGGCGCTACATACCGCTTACCTGGTTGCGCTGTTCACCGGTTCCATGCCGATCCGCGAGCAAATGCTGCTGGCCCTAGCGGCCTACGCGGCATACGCGATCAACGCGACTCAATTCTTGTTGAAACTGCGCGCTGCGCGCTTACAGGCTGAAGCCGAAGCCCTCGATCAATCCCCTGAGCAATCCCCCGGAGTGACAGCATGAGCGCCGTGATCCCGATCGCCGCCGATACTGGTTGCAGCACCGCGCCCGTCCTACGTGAGCGTGGTCAGCGCGAAGTGTTCTGCGGCCTGACTGGCATAGTCTGGTTACATCGCAAGATTCAGGATGCGTTTTTCCTGGTCGTCGGGTCGCGTACCTGCGCGCACTTAATACAGTCTGCCGCAGGTGTGATGATTTTCGCCGAACCACGTTTTGCCACTGCGATCATTGATGATCGTGATCTGGCCGGCATCGCTGATGCCAATGAAGAACTCGACCGCGTCGTTAGCAAGCTGCTGTCACGACGGCCAGATATCAAGATGCTGTTCTTAGTGGGCTCGTGTCCTTCCGAAGTGATCAAGCTTGATCTCGCGACTGCGGCAGAGCGGCTATCACGCCAGTTTTTGCCGAATGTACGGGTGCTGAATTATTCCGGCAGCGGTATCGAGACCACGTTCACTCAAGGCGAAGATGCTTGCCTAGCTTCGCTGGTGCCACAGCTCCCTGCAGAAGATGATGATGCCGCGCCCGGCTTGATGATTGTCGGCTGCTTGCCGGATGTGGTTGAAGATCAGTTCGCGCGCTATCTGCGCGCCATGGGTATTGAACGACTCTCATTCTTCCCGCCACGGTCTTCGCGCGCCTTACCGACTTTGGGTAAGAACACCCGCTACCTATTAGTACAGCCGTTTCTTGCCGAGACAGCGCGTGCGCTGGAAGAACGCGGCGCCCAGCGTATCGCTGCACCGTTCCCGTTTGGTGTTGAAGGCACGACCGAGTGGTTGCGTGCCGCCGCGCAAAGCTTCGGTCTTGATGCACAGCGCTTCGAGCAAGTGACCATGCCGGCACGCGAACGCGCGACCAAAGCGCTCGAGCGTCAGCGTGAATGGTTGCAGGGACGCAGTATTTTCTTCTTCCCTGATTCGCAGCTGGAAGTACCACTAGCCCGTTTTCTGTCGCGCGAGTTAGGTATGCAACTGACTGAAGTCGGTACGCCTTATTTGCACCGCGATCATTTGCAGCAGGAACTTGAAATGCTGCCAGCTGGTATCACGCTGTCCGAAGGTCAAGACGTTGAGAAGCAACTCGACCGTTGCCGCGCACATGCGCCCGATATCGTGGTCTGCGGTCTTGGTCTGGCGAATCCACTCGAAGCCGATGGCATCACCACCAAGTGGTCGATTGAATTAGTGTTCTCGCCGGTACATGGCTATGAGCAAGCAGCCGATCTGGCGGAACTGTTCGCACGTCCCCTACGTCGCCGTTCTTTGCTGACGCAGGAGGCCACATGCAGCTAACGCTCTGGACCTATGAAGGACCGCCGCATGTGGGCGCGATGCGAGTCGCTACTGCCATGCGTGATGTGCACTACGTACTTCACGCGCCACAAGGCGATACCTACGCTGATTTGCTGTTCACCATGATCGAGCGTTTGCCAAAACGCCCACCGGTGACCTACACCACATTTCAGGCGCGTGATCTGGGCTCGGATACCGCAGGTTTATTCAAGACCGCCGCGCGCGAAGCGTATGAGCGGTTTCGTCCACAAGCAATGATGGTGGGTGCGTCTTGCACTGCCGAATTGTTGCAGGATGATCCCGGTGGCCTGGCACAGGCACTTGATTTGCCGGTCCCTGTAGTGCCCTTAGAGTTGCCCTCGTATCAGAAAAAAGAAAACTGGGGCGCGGCAGAAACCTTTTATCAGATGGTGCGTGCGCTGGTGCAGCCTCGTGCAGTAGATGCGACGCATGAGCGCGCCAGCTGCAACATTCTTGGGCCGACTGCACTCGGTTTTCGGCACCGTGACGATATACGCGAGGTACAGGCGCTGCTCGAGCGCATGGGTCTGCGTGTAAACGTGATTGCACCCTGGTCGGCTTCACCGCACGATCTCGCACGACTGACCGATGCCGAGTTCAACGTCGTGATGTACCCGGAAATTGCGCAGCAGGCAGCTAACTGGTTGAAGCGCACTCACGGAATGCCTTTCACCACGGTCGTGCCCAT
>JAIXQK010000026.1 GCA_027485795.1 Oxalobacteraceae bacterium | reverse complement strand
TTTTCACTTATACACTATTCAGTCATGTGCGGTTGGCTATTTTACATGGCGACATCAACGTTCCGAGCTGATCGCCGAGATCTTTTCCTTATCGAACTACTCGAGAAGGAGATTCAGAATGAAAAATGAGCCTAACAAAGCGATGGAGCCAAGACGGATAGTTGTCACAGATCATGCTTACGCATGCTCTGTGCCAACTACCCGTCTGGCTCATCTTTGGCGTTAGGCAGAAAAATCATGCACACCGAAACGACATCATGTGCGATTCCAAGGCTGCTTGGTCTCTCGCACTTATGCGTCGCGGCTTTCCTTACGATTTCCACTCAAGATTGGTTGATCGCAGCGAAATTCCGATCCTCGCCTCCGAGTGCCTACGCATATATCGGACTGCAATTTATTACCTGTGTCCTTTCATCGGTATTTCTTTATTTAATCGCGTTACAGGCAGCAAGCCACGCGCCTGTAGCGAGGCGCATTACTTATTTTGTCGCTTCGCTTACTGGATATATTACCTGTATTTCGTATTTTTTTAAGACTTCGATACGCGTTATAGAATGAAGACCGAGCCTAACAAAGCAGTGGAGCGAAGCCGATTGCTTGTCACAGATCGTGCTTACGCACGCTCTGCGCCAAGCAACCGTCTCGCTCACTTTTGACGTTAGGCAGAAATGCAATGATACCTCCGCCCTTCCTCCCTCGTTTTGAAGGTGACCCTGGCGTTGATATCGCCACGCAGGCAATCGATGCCGTTTTTCCCGACGGCGAGAGGCGCCGCGTTATATTGCGTCTAGGGGCTCCATACCGTCATCAGGACGAGTATCGGATTCGAGCGGAGCTCGAGGGTCTCGACCGGACTGACGGGCCATTGAGCGGATGCGAGTCTCTTGATGCGCTTCGGAATGGTATTGCTTGGTTGCCTGGGAGACTACGAATCTTTGCAGAACGTCACGGTTGCATTTATTACTGGCCAGACTCGGAATCCATCTTCGAATATAGCCAGTTTTTCGACACCCGGGGATTATGATTCAGAAGAAGAAACCTGAGCCTAACAAAGCGGTGGAGCCAACTCCGGTAAGTGTCACGATTTCTGCTGCGCAGAAAGTCGCGCCACTTACCTCCGTGGCTCACCTTTGGCGTTAGGCAGAAACAAACCAATGCCATCATATCTAAAATCCATCGGTTTGGCTTTGGCGGTATCCCTAGCCCTGGGGTGCCAGCACCGAAAAGTAGAGCATGCGCAGTCAATTACGATCTACCGATGGGTTTTCGCTGAAAAGCAGGATAAGCAACTTTCGTCGGACTCTCTTTTCGATCTCGTTCAGCTCACTGCTTCCGAGCATTATCATGGATTTAAGTATCTCCGTAGCGTTCGTGTAATTCGAAATACAGAGGAGCGAACATACTCGTTTAATCTTCAGGGGACGAATACAGCGAGCGATGAGGCGCTAATGGCGTTTAAGCTGAAGGATGCCGATATCGTATATTTTGTGAGTCCGGACTATTTTTGACCAGAAATAAAAAATGAGCCTAACAAGGCAGTGGAGCCAATGCGTATGCTTGTCACGGATCGTGCTTTCGCACGCTCCGCGCCAAGCAACCGTCTCGCTCACTTTTGACGTTAGGCAGAAAAAACATGAATATCAGAAACACCGTCTTTCTATTCCTGCTTTTCACCGTCTCGGCATACGCGAATAGCTACGCATACAAGCCCATCACCCGTATCCCGAAGGCGGACGAGGTCACCGCCTACACGAATGGAAAGCGCCCACCGGTTGGGGAACGAACCATTATCCCGAAGGAGGAAATTTTGCGTTTTCTCTCCCATGGAACGCCTGTTCGCGAGCGCGAGAAGTGGGCTCCGACCACTCGCTCGATATCCGAATTTCGAGACGGCGTGTTTTTCGATACATCCGGCCAAGCTTATTTTTGGGAGCTAAGAGCACGCAACGTGCTAATTTTGGAGACTGCGGACGGCGAATCCATACAGATTATACTGAATGAAAACTGAGCCTAACAAAGCGATGGAGCGAAGCCGGATACTTGTCACAGTTCGTGCTAACGCACGCACTGCGCCAAGTATCCGTCTCGCTCATCTTGGACGTTAGGCAGAAGAAACAAACATGAATACACCAGAAATAGACGTCCACATCGAGTATACCGATACAGACCACTTTTCGGAGGTTCCGTATATTCGAACACCAGCGATTCCCCGAGTAGGCGACTTCCTGCACCTCCCGAACGGAAAAGAGTATCGAGTCGATAAGGTCATCTTTGTAGAGCAGGAAACCGGACTGACGCAGCCTTGGATTCAGGTTCGTTACTTCGGGCTAGTCGATAAGCCCTAAAGTGAAGAACCGTATTATGGATCTTTTTAGCGACATCCATCGCATCCATGCACGGCGTTTGATGTGAGCCGGAGTGTTTGTCGAATAGCGTTTCATACAGAAATATAAAAATTAGCCTAACAAGGCGGTGGTGCCAATTCCGGTAGCTGTCACATCCCATGCTTACGCATGGGCTGCGCCATCTACCTTCATGGCACACCTTCGACGTTAGGCAGAAATACAATGAGAACATCAGAAGCCATTCGCCTTCTTGATTCGCAATGCCAATATGTCGGAATTCTGCGGAAACACCGAGATGACTGGGCCAAATTTAATACGTGGCAGCGAGAGACCGAGATTAAACTTGAGCGCATATTCGGTCCTGGAAACAGACATTTTAAGACATTTAAGGGCATAAACTATAGCAGTGCTGTGACTTTGATCGGTTCAGGTAGAGATATCGCCGGGGAAATCAGATATTGGAATCAAGGGCTCGACGAAGCACAGGAATTTTTTCGGCTTATGAAAGATGAAATCAAAAGCCGTAGTTTTTTTGGATTTATCAGTTTACCGAAGTCAGAAATAGGCACTATTTCTGATGACAAGATTACGATTCGCTGGATTATGGCTCATCTACCTGTTGCGTATATTGTTATCGGAATAGCAGCGCTTTTAACTGTGTTTTTAGCAGGTGTGAGAGTCGGCCAGATCCCCTTTGTTAACGAAATCCTTAATGCACTATTTAAGGAATGAAAAATGAGCCTAACAAGTCAGTGGAGCCAACTCCGGTAAATGTCACGGGTCGTGCTTACGCACGTCCCGCGCCATTTACCTACGCGGCTCACTTTGAGCGTTAGGCATCCGACCCGATTTTTAGAGATGCATCATCACGCCGACGAAGCACCACGAACCCTGTGACGACGATGCGTTTGATAGATTGACTGAGCCGTCGACACTCGCCTCCCAGGTTGCATCCTCAGACTTCTTTCGCGCCCGTTCCTCCAGAAACCCACGCAGACAAACCGTTTCCCAGAAGTCCCCGAGCCCTCCACGCGCATGATACACAGAGAGCAGATTCGGCCTAACAACGCGGTGGAGCCAACT
>JAIXQK010000178.1 GCA_027485795.1 Oxalobacteraceae bacterium | reverse complement strand
CGTCAAGCCTTAGGGGCGAAGAATTACGAGCAAGCGTTGATATGGTTTCGCAAGGCGGCCGAGCAAGGCCATGCAGGCGCACAGTTCAACCTGGGCGGTATGTACGACAAAGGTAAAGGAGTCAAAAAGGATCTCAAGCAGGCGGTCAGCTGGTATCTAAAGGCAGCTAAGCAAGGCGATGCAGACGCGCAGTTCTCTCTGGCCGCGATGAATGCACAAGGATGTCGCAAGGCGGCCGAGCAAGGCCATGCAGGTGCACAGTTCAACCTGGCCGAGATGTACCACAAAGGTAAAGGAGTCAAAAAGGATCTCAAGCAGGCGGCCAGGTGGTATCTAAAAGCGGCCGAGCAAGGCCATGCAGATGCGCGGTTCAATCTGGCCGAGATGTACTCGAATGGTGAAGGCGTCGAAAAGGATATCGAGCAGGCGGCGAACTGGTATTGCGAGGCGGGCAGGGCAGGCCATGCAGGTGCACAGTTCAACCTGGGCGTGATGTATTCGGATAGTGAAGGCATAAAAAAGGATCTCGGGCAGGCGTTGGTCTGGTATGGCTTGGCGGCCAAGCAAGGCCATGCAGGTGCACAGTTCAACCTGGGCGTGATGTACTCGCATGGTGAAGGCGTCAAAAAGGATCTCGATCAGGCGTTGATCTGGTATGGCAAGGCGGTCGAGCAAGGCCATGCAGGTGCACAGTTCAACCTAGGCGTGATTTACTCCAATGGTGAAGGCGTCAAAAAGGATCTCGAGCAGGCGTTGATCTGGTATGGCAAGGCGGCCGAGCAAGGCCATGCAGGTGCACAGGTCAACCTGGGCGTGATGTACTCGAATGGTGACTGCGTCAAAAAGGATATCAAGCAGGCGTTGATCTGGTATGGCAAGGCGGCCGCGCAAGGTCATGCAGGTGCGCAGTTCAACCTGGGCGTGATGTACTCGAATGGTGAAGGCGTCGAAAAGGATCTTGAGCAGGCGGCCAGGTGGTATCTAAAGGCAGCTAAGCAAGGCCATGCAGGTGCACAGGTCAACCTGGGCGTGATGTACGACAAAGGTAATGGAGTCGAAAAAGATCTCAACCAGGCGGTCAGCTGGTATCTAAAGGCAGCTAAGCAAGGCGATGCATACGCACAGAGCAACTTGGCCATGCTTCCCACTGCATCGTTATCGACGGTGGCACCACAGAGTGAGATCGAGGAACAGTATCAACTCGGCCTGAGAGCTAAACAAGGGGAGGATTACGAGCGGGCGTTGATGTGGTTTCAAAAGGCTGCTGAGCAAGGCCATTCGGCCGCGCAGTTCAACCTGGGCGTGATGTACGACAAAGGTAAAGGAGTCAAAAAGGATCTCAACCAGGCGTTGATCTGGTATGGCAAGGCAGCTGAGCAAGGCGATGCAAAGGCTCAGTTCAACCTCGCCTTGATGTACGACGAAGGTGAAGGCGTCGAAGAGGATCTCGAGCAGGCGGCCAGGTGGTATCTAAAGGCAGCTAAGCAAGGCCACGCAGGTGCACAGTTCAACCTGGGCGTGATGTACGACAAAGGTAGAGGAGTCGAAAAGGATCTTAACCAGGCGGTCAGCTGGTATCTAAAGGCAGCTAAGCAAGGCGATGCAGACGCGCAGTTCAACCTTGGCGTGATTTACGACAAAGGTAAAGGAGTCGAAAAGGATCTCAACCAGGCGGTCAGCTGGTATCTAAAGGCAACTAAGCAAGGCGATGCAGACGCGCAGTTCAACCTGGCCGAGATGTACTACGAAGGTGAAGGCGTCGAAGAGGATCTCGAGCAGGCGGCCAGATGGTATCTAAAGGCGGCGGAACAAGGCCATTCGATCGCGCAGTTCAACCTGGCCGAGATGTACTACGAAGGTGAAGGCGTCAAAAAGGATCTCAAGCAGGCGTTGATCTGGTATGGCAAGGCGGCCGAGCAAGGCCATTCGATCGCGCAGCTCAACCTAGCCGAGATGTACTACAAAGGTGAAGGAGTTGAAGAGGATCGCGAGCAGGCGTTCATATGGTATCGCAAGGCGGCCGAGCAAGGCCATGCAGATGCACAGTGCGACCTGGCCGAGATGTACTACGAAGGTAAAGGCGTCGAAATAGATGACAAGCAGGCGTTGATATGGTTTGGCAAGGCGGCTAAGCAAGGCCATTCGGACGCGCAGTACTCCTTGGCCGCGATGTATGCACAAGGTGAGGGCGTTGAAAAGGATTTCGAGCAGGCGTTGATCTGGTATCACAAGGCGGCCGAGCAAGGCCATTCGCTCGCGCAGTGGTCTCTGGGGTATTCCTATTACAACGGTGCGGGGGTAGAAAAAAATTTCGAGCAAGCGGTGAAGTGGTTCCAAAAGGCGGCCGATCAAGACTCCGAGGACGCGAAGCTTCAGTTAGGCTTAATGTACCTAAATGGTTGGGGCGTTGAAAAGAATGTCTCGTTAGCTGCGACCTTGTTTTTGGAGAGCGACTTGACCGACGAGCAGATATACATTTCGGGTAGTTCTACTGAATTTACTGAACTGTTCCAATATATTCCCGATATCTTGAGGAATAATCCTAAATTCAAGAATGTCACATCTTTAGAAATTACTGGGTTTCAATTGACGCCGTCCTTCATCTCGTTAGTGGATCGGTTGATCAGGCTTAACTCCAACATTCAACGTATTAACATAGATTCTAGTAATTTGCGTGTCGACGAATCGAAAAATTTCACGTTCGATGATTTTGTCAGACAGCTGATAGGCACTATCCAAACGTTCAATACCAGCCTGACCAATTTAAAATTCAAGTATAAATATATCGATAGCGTGAAGCTGGTACGACTTAATCAAGTGCTGGCTCAAAACCAATCTATTGCGACGTTGCGGGAATACTTGCAGCAACATCCTGCGGCCTACTCGGACGAATTGCCGCTGGAAGTCTTGATGCCGCTGGCTGATCAGCTGATCGTCCAGGGCTGCAAAAGCGGGCAGAGTGAGGAGGCCGTAGAGGCAGCACTGGATGAATTCCTGATGAGTGTGCAGGCAGGACGATTGAATGTCCCGATCATGCAACCCGTGCACTAAATCGCGTGCAGGGCG
>JAIXQK010000052.1 GCA_027485795.1 Oxalobacteraceae bacterium | reverse complement strand
GCGCGGAGGTCGTATATGAGTACACGAGCCACTGCAACTCGACAGTCGACGCGGTTTCGGTGCAGGCTAACTTCGCGCAGCGAAGTTAAGTACGCGGATGCGCACGGCCGGAACCAAAACCGCGTCATGATGCGCGGAGGTCGTATATGAGTACACGAGCCACTGTAACTCGACAGCCGACGCGGTTTCGGTGCAGGCTAACTTCGCGCAGCGAAGTTAAGTGCGCAAGTGCGCGCGGCCGGAACCTAAATCGTCCGATGATGCGCGGAGGTCGTGTATGAAGCACCTCCTCATCATGGCAGCAGGCACCGGTGGTCATATCTTCCCTGGCCTCGCTATCGCTGACACTATGCGCGCACGCGGTTGGCAGGTGTCATGGCTGGGCACGCAGCGTGGCATGGAAGCTGACATCGTGCCTGCACGCGGCATCACTTTTGACGCGATCGATTTTTCTGGTCTGCGTGGCAAGGGTTTGCTGCATACGTTTACCGGTGCGCTGAAAATGATCGCCGGATTGTTTCGCTGTGGTGCCATTATCCGTGCGCGTCAGCCGGACGTTGTGCTCGGCATGGGTGGTTATGTCACTGTCCCCGGTGGTGTGATGGCGGCGATGCATGGCAAGCCACTCGCATTGATGAATGCGGATGCTGCGCTGCTGATGTCGAATAAAGCGCTACTCCCGCTCGCGAAAAAAATTCTGTTCGGCTTCGCTACAGCCGGTGCGCCACAAAACAAATCACAGGTGACTGGCAACCCGGTCCGAAAAGAGATCAGCAGTTTACCGGCACCGTCCCAGCGCTACCAAAATCGTAGTGGCCCACTGAATGTATTGGTCATTGGCGGCAGTCTGGGTGCACGCGTGTTGAATGACACCGTGCCAGCAGCGCTTGCGCTTCTATCGCTGCAAGACCGGCCGATCGTGGTTCACCAATCCGGCAAGCAAAATATCGACACCTTGAAGAAAAACTACGCCGATGCAGGGGTGGATGCCGAGGTCGTGGACTTTATCGATGACATGGCAAGTCGCTATGCTGCTGCAGATTTGGTGATCTGCCGTGCAGGTGCGATCACGGTCACCGAGCTTTGTGCGGCCGGCGTGGCGTCAGTATTGGTGCCGTTAGTAGTGTCGACAACCTCGCATCAACGAAATAATGCGCAATGGATGGCGACCAACGATGCTGCGATTCATTTGCCGCAGCAAGAAATGAATGCTGCGTCACTCTCGGGCTTGTTGCGCGACATGACGCGCGAGCGTTGCTTGCACATGGCTGAGCACGCTTATCACCAGGGGCGACGGGATGCCAACGATGCCATCGCTGGCGTGTTGGAAGATTTAGGAAAGTAATGAAACATAAGGTTAAACATATTCATTTTGTAGGCATCGGTGGCTCAGGTATGAGCGGCATCGCCGAGGTGCTGCTGAATCTCGGCTACACCGTGTCTGGCTCGGATCTGGCGCACAACACCGCGACTCGCCGTTTGGCTGAGTTGGGCGCGACCGTACAAATCGGCCACGCACCGGAGCATGTCGCAGGTGCAGATGCGATTGTGACCTCGACCGCTGTTCTGGCGCACAACCCTGAAGTCAGAGCGGCGCGCGCCAAACATATTCCTATCGTGCCGCGTGCGGTGATGCTGGCCGAGTTGATGCGCCTGAAGCGCGGCATCGCGATTGCCGGCACCCACGGTAAGACGACGACCACCAGTCTTGTCGCCAGCATTCTGGCTGAAGCAGGCCTTGATCCTACCTTTGTGATCGGTGGTCGACTCAACAGTGCAGGCGCGAATGCCAAGCTGGGTAGTGGCGAATTCATCGTGGCCGAGGCGGATGAGTCAGATGCCTCCTTCTTGAATTTATCGCCGGTGATCGAGGTCATCACAAATATCGATGCGGATCACATGGAGACCTATGACCACAGCTTTGCCAAGCTGAAGCAGGCCTTCATCGAGTTCACCAATCGTTTGCCGTTTTATGGCGTGGCGATACTTTGCCTTGACGATGCAAACGTGCGCGAGATCATGCCCTTCATTTCAAAGATGGTCATGACGTATGGCTTCCATGCTGACGCCGATGTGCGTGCTGTTGATGCGCGAGCGGTAAATAGCCATATGGAGTTCACGGTGGTACAGGATGGCTACGCACCGCTGCCGATACAACTGAATCAGCCAGGCATGCACAATGTACAGAATGCCTGTGCAGCGATTGCTATCGCGCGGGAACTTGATGTCTCGGATCAGCATATTCAAAAAGCCTTGGTCGAGTTTAATGGAGTCGGTCGGCGCTTCACCAAGTACGGCGTACTGCCACTACCGACCGGTGGCGGCTTTACCTTGGTCGATGACTATGGTCATCACCCGGTAGAGACTGCAGCAACGATTGCAGCAGCACGTGGCGCGTTTCCGAACAAGCGATTGGTGCTGGCATTCCAGCCGCATCGCTACACCCGTACTCGTGATCTGTTCGAAGATTTCGTCAAGGTACTGGCCAGCGTTGATGTGTTGGTGCTGGCCGATGTATATCCCGCGGGAGAGCAGCCGATTCCCGCGGCCGATGGTCGGTCGCTGGCGCATGCTTTACGTGTGGCGGGCAAGACAGAGTTGGTGTTTGTTGAAGATATTGCCGATATGCCTGAGGTGCTGATCAAGATGGCGCGCGATGGTGATGTCGTCATGACCATGGGTGCTGGATCGATTGCCTTGGTGCCGGCGCAGCTGCAGCAGCTGACGCAAGTAGTTCCTGAGCGGAGGCAAGCATGAGCCAAATGCGCGGTGCTGATTTCGGCAAAGTGGGCGTCTTGTTCGGTGGGCGTTCGGCGGAGCGCGAGATCTCGCTCATGTCAGGCACGGGTGTGCTGCAGGCATTGCAGTCGCAAGGCGTCAATGCGCATGCCTTCGATCCTGCGCAGCGCTCGCTAGCCGAGCTGGCGGCAGAAAAATTTGATCGTGTGTTCATCGCCCTGCATGGCCGCTTCGGCGAAGACGGCAGTATGCAAGGTGCGCTGGAGCAGCTTGGCATTCCTTACACCGGTCCCGGTGTATTGGCATCAGCGATCGCGATGGATAAAGCAATGACCAAGCGCGTCTGGTTACAGCAAGGTCTGGCAACGCCTAAATTCGCGATGCTGAACGCGGGTAGTGACTGGACGGCGGTGTCACAAACACTTGGGTTGCCTCTTATCGTGAAGCCAGCGCATGAGGGATCAACATTAGGTCTGACCAAGGTGAGCGATGCAGCACAACTCCCTGCAGCTTATGCATTGGCTGCAAAGTTTGACAAAGCGGTGATGGCTGAAGAGTTCATTAGCGGCATGGAACTCACCTGTCCTTTGCTCGGCTCAGGTGATGATGCGCGTGCACTGCCGGTCGTCCGCATCATTGCACCGGATGCTAATTACGACTACCAGAATAAATATTTTTCAGATCAGACGCAGTACCACTGTCCCAGTGGTTTGCCTACTGAACTTGAGCAGCAGGTTCAGCAGTTGGCCTTAGCGTCTTATCGCAGCCTGGGTTGTCGCGGCTGGGCGCGTGCCGATGTGATGGTGCGGGCTACCGATCAGCAACCCTACCTACTTGAGATAAACACCTCGCCGGGTATGACAAGCCATTCATTAGTACCGATGTCAGCAGCGGTGGCGGGAATGCCTTATGAGCAGTTGTGCTTGGAGATCCTGCGTACCGCATCACTGGATCTGCAAGCGTCAGCCGATTGGAAACCACACTGAGGCCTATGTATGTGGAATGACATCAGAGCGCTGAATACACTCACCCGCATCTTGCTGGGTGTGCTGGTGCTCGCGCTGATGTATGCCGGGTACCGATGGACTGCACGACTACCACTGTTCGAGCTGGCCGAGATTCATGTACGTGCGGTTCCGGGTAAGCCGCTACGTTATGTCGATGAGTCAACGGTGCGAAGCACTGCAGTTCAGCGCCTGCGCGGTAATTTTTTTAGTATGGATCTCGCGGCTGCGCGCGCAGCATTTGAAACCGTGCCTTGGGTTCAGCATGCCTCGGTACGACGCGAGTGGCCGAATAAATTGGTGGTAACGATTGATGAATTTGTTGCACTCGGTACTTGGGGTGAGCAAGGTCGTCTGATCTCGGTAGATGGTGTTCTTTTCACCGCCAACCTGGATGAGGCAGAGCAAGAGGGTAAGTTACCAGCACTCGACGGCCCCGATGAAAGTGCGCGCGAAGTAGCGCAGCGCATGTTTGATTTGCGTGAGTGGCTAGCGCCGGTCAAGCTGACGCCGCGATCACTTTCTCTGTCCAAGCGCTACGCATGGAGCGCGCGATTGGATAACGGCATCTTGCTGAATTTGGGTCGTGCCAATGATCGGGCAGCTTTGAAAGCGCGGATTGATCGCTTGGTAAGTGTGTATCCACGGCTTGCTTCAGCGCTGCCCGGGCGTATCGACGCGATTGATATGCGCTACCCAAACGGGCTGGCACTGAGGCGGCGCGCGCAATCGAATAGCAGCGTTAGTGCAGCCGAGGGCGCGACATGAAAACGATGGATGGTTTTAGAGCAGGCGATCGCAGTACAACTTAACGAGACGAATACCGAATAACGTATGACAAAAGAAGCGAAAAATCTGATCGTCGGACTCGACATTGGCACCTCGAAGGTGGTCGCCGTCGTCGCCGAGGTGCTGCCGAACGGACGCCATGAAATTATCGGCCTGGGTCAGAGCGAATCCAAAGGTCTGAAAAAAGGCGTGGTGGTGAATATCGAGGCCACTGTTGAGTCCATACAGCGCGCGCTAGAAGAAGCCGAGTTGATGGCGGACTGCCATGTGAGGAATGTGTGGACTGGCATCGCGGGTAACCATATCCGCAGCTTCAACTCCAGCGGCATGGTGGCCATCAAAGATAAAGAAGTCAGCGCCGCTGATGTGGCGCGTGTGATTGAAACTGCAAAGGCCGTGAATATCCCGACCGATCAGCAATTGCTGCATACCGTGCCGCAGGAATTCATTGTCGACAATCAGGAAGATGTGCGCGAGCCAATCGGCATGAGCGGTATACGGCTTGAGGTAAAGGTCCATATTGTGACGGGCGCGGTGTCGGCGGTGCAGAACATCGTCAAGTGTGTGCGCCGCTGCGGCCTGGAAGTGACCGATCTGATTCTGCAGCCCATGGCCTCGGCAGATGCAGTACTTACCGCCGATGAAAAAGAGTTGGGTGTGGTGCTGGTCGATATTGGCGGTGGTACGACAGATATCGCGATCTTCACTGAAGGTGCGATTCGTCATACCGCAGTGCTTCCGATCGCCGGCGATCAAATCACCAACGATATTGCGATGGCCTTGCGCACACCGACGGCTGAAGCTGAAGAGATCAAAGTGCGCTACGGCATTGCCAAGCAGTTGTTAGCTGATCCCACCGATGTGTTCGATGTGCCGGGGCTTGGCGATCGTGGTGCGCGTACCTTATCTAAAGCCGCACTTGCTGCTGTGATCGAGCCACGCGTTGAAGAGTTGTTCTCGCTGGTGCACGAGGCTGTGCGCGAATCCGGATTTGAAGAGGTGTTGTCATCCGGTGTTGTGCTAACGGGCGGTAGCGCCATGATGCCGGGCATGTGTGAACTGGCAGAAGATATTTTTCTTAAACCGGCGCGTGTCGGTACCGCTGTGTACGAGGGCCAGTTAGCGGATGTGGTGAAGAGTCCGCGTTACTCGACCGTGCTGGGTTTGCTGGATGAGGCCAAGCGGCAGTATCTGCGTGGTCAGGTGATGGTACGTCAGGGCGGCTCGGCCACTGCGGTATGGCAGCGAATGAAAGAATGGTTTCTCGGAAATTTTTAGTGTTTCAACCGCAGTTGTCAGTGGCTAGCTGTCACATCGCGTGATGGCTAACGACTGAAAACTGCTTCACCCAAGGGAGTCAATATGGAAATCGATATGCTGGAAAACACGAAAGGGACGATCATCAAGGTGGTCGGGGTCGGCGGTGCTGGCGGCAATGCCGTTCAGCACATGATCAACAAGGGTGTATCAGGCGTCGAATTTATCGTAGCCAATACCGATGCGCAGGCCTTGTCGCAATCAAAAGCGCATAACGTGATTCAGGTCGGTGAATCTGGACTGGGTGCCGGCATGAAGCCAGCGGTTGGACGTCAACTGGCCGAAGAGACGCGTGACCGTATTGAAGATGCACTGCGTGGTGCACACATGGTGTTCATCGCCGCGGGTATGGGTGGTGGTACCGGCACTGGTGCAGCGCCGGTGGTGGCTGAAGTCGCCAAACAACTCGGCGCATTGACCGTGGCCGTGGTGTCCAAGCCATTCAGCCACGAAGGTCAGAAATGTCTGGACATCGCGAACGAGGGTCTGGAAGAACTCGGCAAGCATGTCGATTCACTGATCGTCATCCTCAATGAAAAGCTGGAAGAGATCTACGAAGATGACAGCATGCTCGAGTGGCTCGGTCACGCCGATGACGTTCTGAATAATGCGGTGGCGGGTATTGCCGAAATCATTAATGTGCCGGGTCATATCAATGTCGACTTCAATGATGTGAAGACCATCATGGCTGAGCAAGGCAAGGCGATGATGGGTACGGCCGTAGCTTCTGGTCTCGATCGTGCGCGTATCGCTGCCGAGCAGGCAGTCGCCTCGCCGCTGCTGGATGGTATTGATCTGTCTGGTGCGCGTGGTGTGCTGGTGAACGTGACCGCCAGCCGGTCCCTGAAGGGTAAAGAAATCAAGCAGGTCATGGAAACCGTGCGTGCTTTCGCGGCGCCGGATGCCTCCATCGCCCAAGGTATTGCGTATGACGATGCTATGGGTGATGAGGTGCGTGTCACAGTGGTTGCTACCGGTCTGGGTCGGGCGCGTCGGCCGATATTGGTGTCGACCCCGGTTGCACGTACGGGTACCTATGACGCCACGCCTGCGGTTGCAGCTTCGGATGCTGTGCCCGGCGCTAACCAGACGTTCGAGCCGATTCGCACCCCGGCGGTGTGGCGGCGCGAGCATGCATCGGAGACGGTGCGGGCGATGGAGCGCAATGGGACCGAGACTTACGATATCCCGGCATTCCTGCGCCGACAGGCGGATTAAGGGCGGTTTTGAGCCTGCAGGAAATTAGCGGGCAGGGCATACTTTGGCCTGCCCGCTAGTCGAGCGGGGATGGATCGAATTCCGAGACGCTGGATACCAGCGCAGGCCTGACTTTAAAGAGCCACCGGCCTTCGATCACGTCATCCCGGCGGAGGCCGGGATCCAGCATGTGCAACTTCACCCCCCACTACCCAAAGGAACGCTATGAGCATCAAAATCGGAGATCGCCTGCCGGACGGCAAGCTCGCTGAATTCATCGAAACCGAGACCGAAGGCTGCACTCTCGGCCCCAACACCTTTGATGTCGCCACGCTCGTCAAAGGTAAGACCATTGCTATCTTCGGTCTGCCAGGTGCTTTCACGCCCACCTGCTCGGCGCAACACGTGCCAGGGTATGTCAAACACGCGAGCGAACTGCACGCCAAAGGCGTCGATGAAATCTGGTGCATCTCGGTAAATGATGCCTTCGTGATGGGCGCCTGGGGTCGTGATCAAGAAGCGACTGGCATCGTACGTATGATGGCCGACGGTAACGGTGACCTCACCAAAGCGCTTGGCCTTGAGTTTGATCTGAAGGGCTTCGGCATGGGTATTCGTTCGCAGCGCTACTCCATGCTGGTGAAGGATGGCGTGGTCAAGCAGCTCAACCTCGAAGCTGCTGGCAAGTTCGAAGTGTCGAACGCAGAAACTTTGCTGGGCCAACTGTGATCCTCAGGCAGTCGAGACTGCGTTTGAACGATCTAAAGCGCCAGATCCATGGCGTTCAGTTCAATTCTCAGTTTCGGCTGCTGATATCCGCATGATCAAACAGCGCACGATTCGCGAAACGGTGTCGACTACAGGGGTTGGTCTTCACTGTGGTACCCGCGTTACCCTGACCCTGCGCCCTGCTGGGCCAGATCACGGCATCGTATTTCGTCGTGTAGATATCGATCCAGTGGTTGAGCTGCCCGCCAATGCCAGTGGCATTGGTGACACGCGTATGGCCTCGGTACTTGAAAAAGATGGCGTGCGGGTATCGACGGTTGAGCATTTGCTTTCTGCCTGTGCGGGTCTGGGTATCGACAACTTGGTGGTAGACCTTAATGCCGAAGAAATTCCGATCATGGATGGTTCGGCAGCCTCATTTGTATTCTTGCTTCAGCAAGCAGGCTGTATCGAGCTTGGCGCCGCCAAGCGCTTCATACGCGTGAAAAAAACCATCGAGGTACGCGAGGGTGAGGGCGCGAACGAAAAATGGGCACGCCTAGAGCCCTGGCATGGTTTTCGGCTGAAGTTTTTCATCGAGTTTAATCATCCAGCGGTCGATGGCTCGGGTCAGACGGCCGAGGTCGATCTGGATATCGCCTCTTACATCAGCGAAATCGCTCGCGCACGTACCTTCGGCTTCATGCAGGATGTCGAGACCTTGCGTGGCATGGGATTAGCGCGCGGCGGTTCACTCGAAAACGCCATCGTGATGGATGAGTTTCGTATTCTAAATAGCGGCGGACTGCGCTACCGTAATGAGTTCGTGCGTCATAAGATACTCGACGCCATGGGCGATTTATATTTGGCAGGCCATCCGCTGCTGGCAAGCTATACCGCGCACAAGTCAGGCCACGGGCTGAACAATAAATTGCTCCGTGCGCTATTCGACGACAGCGACGCCTACGAGATCACGACTTTCCCGCTAGCCTCTGCTGCGCCAGCAGCCTACTCGACGCAGCTCGAGCAAGAGTGGGCTCCCGTTTAATTCAGATTTTGCTCTGGTGCTTGAGCAGGTTTTGCAGCGCATCCCGCAACGGGCTTTCCTCGATTTGACTGGCGAGTGACTCGAAAGAAGCGATCGCTCGGCTAGACAACACGCGTGGCTCGGATGGCGGTGGTGGCGCAGGCTGTGTTGGCATTAGCTGTACCTTGAGCCGAATCTGCTCGACACTCCAGCCGTTGTCGCGCAAACCTTGTTGCAGCTTTGGCAGCATTTGGCGTAATCGCGTCGCCAGTGCGGCATTCGGCGCTGAAATATGCAGCGTCCCCTCGCGCAGCTGCATCACCTGGCAGCTATTGAACAATGAGGGCAGCTGTTGTTCGCAAGCGGCCTGCAGCTGAACCATCTGCTCCACGGTCGGCAGCAAGCTGCCGAGCTTGTCATCCGAGCGCAAATACTCCAGCAGCTCACGACTCGACGTGCGCTGCTCAGAGCGCCGCATCGGCGTGAAATTGGGTGAATGTTTAGCCATCTGGCAACCTTAGCACAAGCCTTTGCGGCTGAGTGATGCCAGTCGGATAACAAGGGGCTGCATGCTAAAATCGCAGCTTCGACTTGCGCCAGCAAAGGCGCGCGGTCCTGATTTTTTCTACCCTCGGCATGTCCCTACTCACCAAGATTTTCGGTAGTCGCAACCAGCGACTAATC
>JAIXQK010000055.1 GCA_027485795.1 Oxalobacteraceae bacterium | reverse complement strand
GTTCCCGTGGACACAGCACAAAACTACAACTACCGCGTGGTCAAGCAGTTCGCGATCATGACGGTGGTGTGGGGCGTGGTGGGTATGCTGGTAGGGGTCATCATCGCCGCTCAGCTCGCATTCCCTGCGCTGAATTTCGATATTCCCTGGCTAACCTATGGCCGTCTGCGGCCGCTGCACACCAATGCGGTGATTTTTGCCTTTGGTGGTTCGGCATTGTTTGCGACGTCCTACTATGTGGTGCAGCGTACCTCTCAGGTGCGCTTGTTTTCCGATGCACTAGCAAGCTTCACCTTTTGGGGCTGGCAGTTGCTGATTGTGCTTGCCGCGATCACGCTGCCGATGGGCTTCACCAGCGGCAAGGAATACGCCGAGCTGGAATGGCCGATCGATATTCTGATTGCCTTGGTTTGGGTGTCGTATGCCGTGGTGTTCTTTGGCACGCTCATCAAGCGCAAGGTCTCGCATATCTATGTCGCTAACTGGTTCTACGGTGCGTTCATCCTGACGGTCGCGCTGCTGCATATAGTGAACTCGGCAGCGATGCCTGCGTCGCTGACTAAATCGTATTCCGCATACACCGGCGTGCAAGACGCCATGATTCAGTGGTGGTACGGTCATAACGCGGTAGGGTTTTTCCTGACCGCCGGCTTCCTTGGCATGATGTACTACTTCATACCGAAGCAGGCCGAGCGACCGGTGTACTCGTATCGACTCTCGATCGTGCACTTCTGGGCGCTGATCTTCACCTACATGTGGGCTGGCCCCCACCATCTGCACTACACCGCGCTGCCAGATTGGACGCAATCACTCGGCATGGTGTTCTCATTGATCCTGTTGGCGCCGAGTTGGGGAGGCATGATCAACGGCATCATGACGCTGTCCGGCGCATGGCACAAACTGCGCAATGACCCTATCCTGAAGTTCCTGATTGTCTCGCTCTCGTTCTATGGCATGTCGACCTTCGAGGGTCCGATGATGTCGATTAAAACCGTCAACGCACTGTCGCACTACACCGATTGGACCGTTGGCCATGTGCACTCGGGTGCGCTCGGCTGGGTCGGTCTGATCTCAATGGGATCGATTTACTACTTGTTGCCGCGCCTGTTCGGTAAAAAAGAAATGTGGAGCATGCGATTGGTCGAGGTGCATTTCTGGGCGGCGACCATCGGCATTGTTTTGTACATCGCGGCGATGTGGATCGCTGGTGTTATGCAAGGCTTGATGTGGCGCGCGGTGAATGCCGACGGCACGCTGACCTACAGCTTTGTCGAAAGCGTGAAAGCTACCTTCCCCTACTACGTGGTGCGTATGGTAGGTGGTCTGCTCTATCTCGCGGGTATGTTGATGATGGCCTACAACACCTTCAAGACGGTGGTCGACAGTAAGCCGGCGGATACCCGAATTCCTTTACTCGGCGCGCACGCGTAAGCGCGGGAGAGATCGATGAAACTTTCACACGATGTAATTGAACGTAAGCCGTGGCTATTGATCGCGCTGGTACTGCTGGTGGTGAGTGTGGGCGGACTGGTAGAGATCGTGCCGTTGTTCTTTCAGAAGTCCACCACCGAGCCGGTGGCAGGACTCACTCACTACAGCCCGCTTCGACTTGTGGGCCGCGATATCTACGTCCGTGAGGGCTGCTACAACTGCCATTCGCAAATGATCCGACCGTTCCGTGCCGAGACCGAGCGCTATGGTCACTACTCGGTCGCCGGTGAGTTCGTATTTGATCGCCCGTTCCAGTGGGGCTCCAAGCGTACTGGGCCGGACTTGGCGCGCGTTGGCGGTCGCTACTCTGATGAGTGGCACCGCGCCCACTTGAACAACCCACGCGATGTAGTGCCCGAGTCGAATATGCCCGGATACCCCTGGTTAGCCAGTACCGCACTCGAGCCGCAATCGATTGTGCCCAAGTTGAGAGCCTTGCAGCGCCTCGGCGATGGCTACACTGAGGAAGAGATCGCCGCAGCACCCAAGGCGCTTGAGGGTAAGACAGAGCAAGATGCACTCATCGCTTACCTGCAAGGGCTGGGCATACAAATCAAGGCACGGAGGTAAACATGGACTTCGCTACCTGGCTATCAGATGCGCGCAGTGTGATGACCTTGGTCAGCCTGCTGACTTTTATCGGCATTATTTATTGGGCATTTGTCGCCCATCGCAAGCAAGACTTCGACGAAGCCGCGATGCTGCCGTTCGCGGATGAAGAGCCCGCCAATCGCACGCAGGAGCCAACGCATGGCTGATTTCATCAATGATTTTTGGAGCATCTACATCGCAGTACTGGTTGCACTGTCGATCGTTGGCTGTGCCCTGTTGCTGTGGTCGCAATCCAAGGTGCAAGTCACCGTACCAAAAGATGGAAAGGTTGAGACTACGGGTCATGTCTACGACGGCTTGGAAGAATTTAATAATCCGATGCCGCGTTGGTGGATGTGGCTGTTCTATATCACCATCGTATTCGGGATTGTTTATCTCACGCTCTATCCTGGCTTTGGCAGTTTCGCCGGCAAGCTGGGTTGGCGCTCCGCCGCTCAGTATCAGGAAGAGGTCAAGCTGGCCGAAGCTGAGATTGGGCCGATGTTCGAAAAGTACAAAGCCACCGATCTGAAACTGCTCGCCGCTGACAGCAAGGCGAACGCCATGGGCGAGCGCTTGTTTTTGACCTATTGCGCGCAATGCCATGGCTCTGATGCGCGAGGTAACAAAGGTTTTCCGAATTTGGCCGACCGCGACTGGCTGCATGGCGGTGAGCCAGAGACCATCAAGCTATCTATCTTGAATGGCCGCCATGGGCAAATGCCACCGATGGGTGCGGCAGTTGGCTCGGAGAAAGAGATCGAATCAGTTGCGCATTACGTGCTCTCGTTATCCGGATCTGCACATGATGCGATTAAGGCCGCTGCCGGTCGGGAGAAATTCGCAGCGTGCGCCGCATGTCATGGTGCCGAGGGCAAAGGTATGACGGCAATGGGTGCCCCCAACCTGACGGACAAGACCTGGCTGTACGGCGGTAGTGTCGCCACAATTATGGAGACGATTCGGTTGGGTCGAAATAATGTCATGCCAGCATTTAGCGACTTCCTCGGCGAGGCCAAGGTACATTTGCTCGCCGCATATGTCTGGAGTTTGTCCAACAAGCAGGATGCAGCGCTCGCCGGAAAATAAGCGCATCGGGGTGCTGTTCAATTTGGTGTAGTCAGGTGAGGTCGGCGCTGCCTATGTGGCAGCGCCGATTGATTTTTGCAGGAATCAGGATTTTCGATGGAAAACGGGTCCCCTGAAGTCGCAGTCATCCACATGTATCAAGCGCGGCAGGAGATTTATCCGCGTGAGATTCAGGGTAGATACGCGAGCCTGCGCTGGTTCTTTGTCTGGCTGACGCAACTCATCTTTTACGGCTTCCCCTGGCTTGAGTGGAATGGGCGGGAGGCGGTACTGTTCGATCTGGCAGCACGAAAATTCTATATCTTCGGCATTGTGCTGTGGCCGCAAGACTTCATCTATCTAGCCGCGCTGCTGATCATTTGCGCTTACTCGCTGTTTCTGTTCACTGCGATTTTCGGTCGGGTGTGGTGCGGCTTCGCTTGTCCACAAACTGTTTACACCGAAATCTTCATGTGGTTCGAGCGCAAGATCGAAGGTGATCGCAGCACGCGTATGCGGCTTGACCGGCAGCCGATGTCGGTCATGAAGTTTGCCCGCAAGACCACCAAGCATGTGGTGTGGATTTCTTTCGCGCTCTGGACCGGCTATACCTTCGTCGGCTACTTTACGCCGATTGGTGTGCTCTCCCAAGAGATCGTCACGCTATCGCTCGGGCCTTGGGAATGGTTCTGGGTGTTGTTTTATGGTTTTGCGACCTACGGCAACGCAGGTTGGATGCGTGAGCAGGTCTGCAAGTACATGTGCCCTTATGCACGCTTTCAGAGTGCCATGTTCGATAAAGACTCGCTGATCATCACTTACGACCAAGAGCGCGGCGAACCGCGCGGCGCGCGCAGTAAATCGGATGCCGCAGCCACCCAGACACTAGGTGCTTGTATTGATTGCTCAATGTGTGTGCAAGTTTGCCCGACCGGTATCGATATCCGCAACGGACTGCAATACGAATGCATCGGCTGTGGCGCCTGTGTCGATGCGTGCAATCGGGTGATGGACAAGATTGGCGCGCCGCGTGGTCTGGTGCGCTACTGGACAGATCACGCGATGAAGTTTCGCTGGACATCCGCACAAATTCTGCGTCATGCGTTCCGGCCACGAGTACTGATCTATAGCGCTATTTTGCTGACCATTGTCGTGGTCTTCTTTGGCACACTGCTGACCCGAACCCCACTAAAGATGGATGTGATTCGTGATCGCGGCTCCCTCGGGCGGGAAGTGGAGGACGGTATGATCGAGAATGTCTACCGGCTGCAAATTATGAATACCGATGAGGCACCGCACCGCTACAAACTGACGGTTGAAGGAATACCGAGCATCCATATTCAGGGTAGTAATGAGGTCGCGCTCTCAAGTACCGAGTCACGTGCGGTACCGGTGTCGGTTCGAACGAATGAGGGTCAGGGTGAAAAGGGCTCTAATAAAATTTACTTCACGCTGACCACGATTGATGACCCTGCAATTGAAGTCAAAGAGAAAGCGGTATTTTTTGTGCCGCGCTAAGGACACTATTGATGCGTAAAGAACCCACCGCGAATGAAGTAGTGCTGCCTTGGTACCGTCACCGTTGGCCCTGGTTATTGATGGCAGGTCCATTCGCTGTACTGGTAGCAGGTTTCATTACGATGTGGATTTCTTTTTCAGGTGCCGATGCCTTGGTCGTAGACGACTATTACAAGCAGGGCAAAGCGATCAATCAGGACTTGCGTCGTGATCAAGCCGCTGCGGCGCTCGGGCTATCTGCAAGCGTACGTTACGACGCAGCAGGCGGTGTGCTGTCCGGGCAGCTTGTTGGTGCGCCTGCGGTGGGGGCGATTCAACTGTTGTTTGTTCATCCTACGGTGCCAAGTAAGGATCTTCGTTTCTCGCTGCCATTAAGCCCTTCCGGTAGCTTCAGTTTGTCATTGCCGCTGCTGGAGCGTGCGCGTTGGCAGGTGCAATTGGAAGACGCAGGACGGCAGTGGCGGTTAAATGGCAGCTGGTCTTGGCCAGAGCAGAAGACAATCGATATCCAAGCGCTGAATCAGTCAGCGCAGGGTGGTTGACCAACCCCGGTTAAAGAGAAAGCCAACTGGATTGGCATGGGGAAGAAGGAGACGAAGCAATGCTGAAACTTGCAATGACCGTGCTTTGGCCATCGTTTTTATCTGCTATTTTGGCGGAGGGTTTGTTCTTCTCCGTATTTGATCCATCCGACCTGATGCTGGTCGGCGGTCATGTCGGTATGCCGCCGATTGCGGCGTACACAGTTGGTTTTTTCTTTTTCTGGACCATCTGCGCGATCGCGAGCATGATCAGTATGTATCTGGTCAGAACAGAACACCCACACCCGCATCCTCCATTCTGAGCTGAGCGCCTCTGACAAAATGCCGCTAGCGTTGTTGGTGGCGCTACGTTTTTAACTTAGATCGCCGGGCTCGGTTCCAGCGGCGATCGCCCGCAGTCGTTCCGGCTGAAGTAATTCGATTTCGCGATTCGCGACGCGCAGCAGTCCTTGTTTCTTGAGGCGCGATAGTAAGCGGCTGATACTCTCGATGGTCAGCCCCAAGTAATTACCAATTTCTTCGCGCGACATACGCAACTGGAACTCGGTGGATGAATAGCCGCGTGCGGCATAGCGCGAGGCAAGGTTCACCAGAAAAGCAGCGAAGCGCTGCTCCGCGCGCATATTGCCGAGTAATAGCATCACGTTCTGCTCGCGCGTGATTTCGCGACTCATCATGCGGTGGAAATGATGCAGCAGCGTCGGAATTGTGCTCAACAATTCCTCCAAACGAGGGAAGGGGATTTCGCACACTTCGCTATCTTCCAGCGCCATGGCATCGCAATGATGGCGATCGGTGCTGATAGCGTCCATCCCAAGTAATTCGCCCGCCATCTGAAACCCGGTTACCTGCTGTTCACCCGACGGCGTGATCTGATAGGTCTTGAAGTGCCCGAGCCGGATGGCATACAGGTTGGTGAAGGGATCATCCATGCGATACAGCAGGGTGTCTTTACGCACCTTGCGCCGGCGCCCGATGATCTGGTCGAGTTTTTCCAGATCAGACTCGCCCAAGCCCATCGGTAAGCAGAGCTGATGCATGCTGCATGTCGAGCAACTCTCCCGCAAACCGTTCAGGGTCAGGGGGGCGGGCGCGAAAGGGATGGTAGTTGTCATAGTGTCAGCCAATAGGCGCGTCCCGACTCTATCTCATCCCGCCCAGTAATTCCACCTAGCAAACTTACGATTACTGGGGATTACGTCTCGATCGCCTCATAAGGCAAGCCGACATAGTTCTCGGCGATGGTGGCCAAGCCGGCCTCCGAGCTTGTGTAATAGGCAAGTTCGGCTTCCTGAATCTTGCGGCCGAATGGGTCATCGGAAAACTTGTGCAGTAACGAGGTCATCCACCAAGAGAAGCGCTCTGCCTTCCAGACACGGCGCAGGCAGATGGATGAGTAGTTTTGCATCAGGTCTTCACGCCCGGCCTTGTAGCGCAAGCGCAGCAGGTGGTAGAGCGTGTAGACATCGCTAGCGGCGAGGTTCAGTCCTTTTGCACCGGTGGGCGGGACAATATGCGCCGCATCCCCGACCAGAAAAAGTCGCCCGAATTGCATCGGCTCGGCGACGAAGCTGCGCAAGGGTGCGATGCTCTTTTCGATCGACGGGCCCGTGACAAGGTGGCGGGTGCTTTCCTCGGGTAGCCGACATACCAGCTCATCCCAGAAGCGCTGGTCCGACCAGTCCTCGACACGATCGTCCAGCGAACACTGCACGTAGTAGCGCGACAAGTTATCCGACCGCATGCTGCACAGTGCGAAGCCTCGCTCATGGTGAGCGTAGATCAGCTCATGTGCAACCGGGGGTGTGCGCGACAAGATGCCGAGCCAACCAAACGGGTAGACGCGTTCAAACAACTGTATGCGGTCACTCGGTACGGACTGGCGCGATACACCATGAAAGCCATCGCAGCCGGCAATGTAGTCGCAGTGGATGTGGTGACGCGATCCTTGGTGCATGAAGCTAACGGATGGATGGTCGCTGTCCGTGTCATGCAATGTCACTTGCTCTGCGTTGTAAAACTGCGTGGCGCCTGAGGCGGTACGCGCCTCCATCAGATCTTTGGTGACCTCGGTCTGGCCGTATACCAAAACAGTTTTCCCGCCGGAGTATTTTTTTACATCGACGCGCCGTAATTCGCCGGCGAATGACAGCGCAAAGCCCTCATGCGCCATACCCTCGCGATCCATACGATCGCTCACCTGTGCGGTACGGAGTAAATCCGTGGTTCCCTGTTCCAGCACACCAGCGCGGATCCTGGACAGCACATAGTCGGGTGACTTGGCCTCAATGATGACGTTGGCAATACCCTGAAGGTCGAGTAAGCGGCCAAGCAGCAAGCCGGAAGGGCCGGCGCCAATAATAGCAACCTGAGTTTTCATTGTCTTGTCTCGGCGGGCCGTGAGGCCTCGTTATCTTTATTGCAGACGACAATGGCGTCATCCGCGTTTTTCGTGCGGCGTGAGCAGCGGTGCTGCACACACTGTGTGCCGCTGATTATAAGTGCGCTTGAGTTTTCACGAGCGTTCGCGCGCTCGACTGGGGAAAGTCCAAGCGCTTGTGAGCATTGGTCAATCGCTACATGGTGGCAGCAAGGAGATTACACAAGCCTCAAGGCAGACGAGAGGGTAAGCCACCTGGCGAGCTACTATCAGCACGGCCGGTGGCTTGATGAGACACGGTGTTAGGGAAGTAGGAGGCAGATCTCGTTTGAAGCGTTAAGTAGCGCAGGTAGGAACAAGTCCTCGATCTCATCGCGCGAGATACGCCCTACCTGTGCCCCGATACTGAGGGCCGCGACCGTTGCACCCGAAGCGCCGCGTACCGGTACCGCGATTGAGCGCAGACCGGTCTCCATTTCCTCCTCAACCACAGCGAAGCCACGCTGCCGGACTTCAAACAAAATGTCGCGTAGTTTTTGTTCCGAGACGACGGTGCGTTCGGTGTGTGGTGCCAGCACGACCGAAGCAAAATATCGATCGAGTTGGGTTGCCGACAGACCAGCCAGCAGCACGCGCCCCAGCGAGGTGCAGTAAGCGGGTAATCGGCTACCGGTATTCAGTGACAATGCGAGCACGCGTGAGGAATGTGAGCGTGCGATATACATCACCTCGTTTTGCTCCAGCACTGCGAGCACACAGGACTCTTTCAGGCGATGGCTTAATTCGTTCAAATACGGTTGTGCCGCTACCGTCAGCGGTGTCGAGGATAAAAAGGCATAACCCAGCGCCAGAATGCCCGACTTGAGAAAGAAATTATTCGCCTCGGAGTCTGCGTAGCCTAGCTGCTTGAGTGTGTACAGACAGCGCCGCACGGCAGCGCGAGGTATGCCGGTTTTCTGGCTGAGTTGAGCAATCGTCATCGCGCGCCGATGGTCGCTGAACGCTTTGATGACCGCTAAGCCGCGCGCCAGAGAGGTCATGAAACTCGGATCGGTGAGTAAGTCGATTTGCTCAGCGATGGTGAGTGGCTTTTCTTGAGCTACCGTTGTTTTATCGACTGCCGTGTCGGCTTCTGCGGAAGGGGTTGTCTTCTTTTGTGGCGGTTTACGAGGATCTTCGGTGGTGTTGCTAACAGTATTCTGCATGGGTAGGTCGCTTACGTGAGTTGGCGTTGAGGCGGTATGCCAGGTGGTCTTTACATCCAACCAGACCTATTCGATGGCATTGCTCAACCGTAACGCAGTCCGATAGCTTTCTGACAATTTTTTGCGTCGAGTGGGCGTGGTCCGATTTCCCAATCGAAGGAATTCGCCTATTTGTGTGGCGTCGTTCTGACAATCCACCCCTCTCTAGACCAGCGCCAGACCTTTCCATGCTGATTTCGTTATGTCAGTGGGAAAGACAGGTCTGGCAAGAACTCGCCGGCATTTCAATATTTCCCAATTCGCTCGTCATCAGCGACAATTCACGCATACCGATAACAAACTGTCTCGAGACAAGGATCGCAGGATGTCCGCCCCAACGCCTTACCGGCGACCACCTCCGGGTAGTCACTCGGCCTACCTTTACCCCGACTACGTATCGACCAATACTCGCGCACCGCGCCAGCCTTTGGTCCTGTTGCCGCAGTCGTTGTCGGAAATCACCGGTCCCGTGTTTGGGCATGATCGGGTCAGCGCTGCAGATGCAGATCTAACTCGCCAGCATGCCGGTGAGCCGATTGGTGAGCGGATTCTTGTTTGCGGGCGCGTGATGGATGAGGACGGTCGTCCCGTCCCTGACAGCTTGATCGAGGTGTGGCAGGCCAATGCCGCTGGCCGTTACCGTCATCATCGTGATCAGCACGATGCGCCGCTCGACCCGAATTTCACCGGTACCGGACGCACGTTGACGGATGCCGATGGTTTCTATCGATTCGTCACCATTCGCCCGGGCGCCTACCCTTGGCGTAATCATCCTAATGCATGGCGCCCGGCGCATATTCATTTTTCACTGTTTGGAAACGCCTTCGCCACTCGACTGGTAACGCAGATGTACTTTCCGGGGGACCCCTTACTTGCCTTGGATCCCATCTATAACAGCGTGCCTGAAGGCGCGCGCGATCGCATGGTGTCGACATTTGACCTGACGCTGACCGAGCCCGAATACGCGCTCGGATTGCGTTTCGACATCGTGCTGCGCGGGCGTGACGCAACCCCAATGGAGCGCTGAGATGCGACACGGACTCACACCTTCCCAAACGGTTGGCCCCTATCTGCATATCGGGTTCGACTGGCTGAGCACCACGCAGTTAGTCAGCGCGGATACACCCGGGGAGCACGTGCTGATCGAAGGACAATTGCTCGATGCGGAGGCCATTGCGGTACCAGATGGCCTAATCGAAATCTGGCAAGCAGATGCGCAGGGGGTTTATGGGCACGCGGAAGATGGTCGATCGCAGACCAAGGGTTTTCAGGGATTCGGACGTTGCGCGACAGATGCCGATGGGCGTTTTCATTTTTCCACCATCAAGCCCGGTCGCGTCATTGGTGTTAATGGTGGGCTACAGGCACCGCATATTGTGGTGAATGTTTTCGCGCGTGGACTGTTGAAGCAAGTCGTCACGCGGATTTATTTTTCCGGTGACGCGCACGATGAAGACTTTGTACTACAGCAAGTGCCGGCGGCGCGGCGCGATACCCTGATCGCCAAGCCTGATCCCCATCGTGAACGATGCTTCCAGTGGCAGATCGCACTGGGTGGAAGCAACGAGACCGTTTTTTTCGAGATTTGATTCGTGGAAAATTCTCTACCTGGCTCCATGCTGACCTCGGCGATTTCGTCGACCGAGGCAATGCAGCAAATTTTTTCTGCGCGCTCCACATTACAAAGCATGCTGGATGTTGAAGCAGCGCTCGCCCGTGCCTTAGCAGCTAAGGGCGTGATACCCGTTTCAGCGGTTGACCCTTGGGTGCGCTGCTGTCAGGCAGATAAAATCGATATACCTTCGTTGGTGATTGCAGCGCAGGATGCCGGCAATGTCGCGATCCCGATGGTCAAGCAACTGACGGCGGCCGTAGCCGCAATGGACGCCGATGCTGCGCGCTATGTTCACTGGGGCGCCACCAGTCAGGATGTGATTGACACCGGTAGGGTGCTGCAACTGCGTGAGGCCATCAATGTCATCACGCATGAGCTGGCGGCCCTGGTCGACGCGCTTGCAGGGATGGCGCAGTGTTATCGCGATACGCCCATGATCGGTCGTACCTGGTTACAGCATGCTTTGCCCATCACGTTTGGAATGAAGCTGGCTGGCTGGTTAGATGCGCTACTGCGTCATCAGCAGCGACTGGCAGCCTGTCGCAAGCAGGTGTGTGTGCTGCAATTCGGTGGCGCGAGCGGCACACTTGCCAGTCTTGGCGAGCATGCATCATCAGTCACACAAGCCATGGCGCAGGAGCTTGATTTAGCGACATCTCATTTACCCTGGCATGCGCACCGAGATCGTTTCGTTGAGTGCGCCACTAAACTGGGTATGTTGACCGGTACGCTGGGCAAGATCGCGCGCGACATTTCCTTAATGAGTCAAACCGAGGTCGCTGAATTATCCGAGACTGGTGCGCCTGGTCGTGGCGGATCATCCAGCATGCCGCACAAGCGTAATCCTGTGGGCAGCGCTGCCGTGTTGTCGGCTGCTACGCGGGTGCCGTCAATGGTGGCGACCTTGCTGTCTGCTATGCCCAATGAACATGAGCGCGCGCTCGGTGGTTGGCAGTCCGAATGGGAAACTTTGCCCGAGATCGTATCGTTGAGTGCGGCAGCGCTGGCGCATTTGCGTAGCGTTATCGACGGCTTACAAGTGGATACCGAGCGCATGCGCAGAAACATTGATGCCAGTCGCGGTATGGTGATGGCGGAATCCGTGACATTAGCGCTGGCAACGAGTTTAGGTCGAGCGCAAGCGCACCAGATCGTCGAGGCCGCGTGTCACAAGGCGTATGCTGAAAACAGTGATTTGCTGACGGTACTGCAAACCGAACATGAGGTCGTCGGCGTATTGTCCGAGCAGCGGCTTGCGCAGTTGTTCGACCCGCTCAGCTACGTTGGTGAGGCGGGTAATTTTGTGGATCGCGTGCTTGAGGCGTATCAGCAGCGCAAGCCCTGATTGCTTTCCGCGACCCTTACACACGCTCTGGAGAAATACATATGCCCATGCTTGATACGGGAAAAGGCAAGCTGCATTACCAACTTGAGGGTGATAGCGAAGCCCCCGTACTGGTGCTGTCCAACTCGCTGGGTACAACGCTGGACATGTGGTCACCGCAAATGCCAGCGCTGCTCGAGCATTTCCGTGTGCTGCGCTACGACACGCGCGGCCATGGTCAATCCGAGGTCACCCCAGGGCCGTACACCATTGCACAACTCGGTGCCGATGTTGTCTCGCTAATCGATCATTTGAAAATCACGCGGTCACATTTTTGTGGTCTCTCGATGGGTGGTATGACCGGGATGTGGGTGGGTATTCATGCAGCAGATCGGATCGACAAGCTCGTGCTGTGTAATACCAGTGCGGCGATTGGTGTGCCAGAGATGTGGAATACGCGCATCGAGCAAGTCCGACAGGGTGGTATGCAATCGGTTATCCCTGCGGTGCTTCAGCGCTGGTTCACTGATGACTTTTTAAGCCATGCACCGACGCAGGTCGAGCGCGTCAAGGCGATGTTGGCGGCCACCTCGGTTGAGGGCTATGTTGCCAATTGCGCTGCCGTGCGTGACATGGACCAGCGCGCCGAGCTGAGCCGAATCAAACGGCCGACGCTAGTGATTGCAGGGCGGAACGATACATCCACACCGCCCGAGCATGGCGAGTTTATCGCTAAGGCAATCACGGGTGCGCGTTATGTTGAGTTGAATGCGGCGCATCTATCCAACTGGGAAGTAGCGCAAAGTTTTACGCAGCATCTTCTTGATTTTCTACTTCACTGAGCGGGATAGCATGGACGAGGAACAGCGATACGCAAACGGGATGGCAGTACGTCGCGCGGTGCTGGGTGATCAGCATGTCGATCGCGCACAGACAAATGTGAATGATTTCAACGCCGAGTTTCAGAACCTAATTACTCGCTATGCCTGGGGCGAGATCTGGACCCGTCCTGGTTTGCCACGTCAGACGCGCAGCTTGATGACGATCTGCATGATGGTAGCGCTGAACCGAGAAGAAGAGTTGAAGCTGCACCTGCGCGCTGCTCGAAATAACGGGGTCTCAGTTGATCAGGTCAAGGAAGCACTGCTGCAAACAGCCATTTACTGCGGCGTGCCCGCTGCCAATTCAGCATTCGCTATTGCGCAGCAAGTATTCAGCGAGATGCCTGAATAGTCATGGCTTAAAAAATTAATGATAGGTACGGGAGACTGTGTTGGAGAAGGTGATGCGTTTTGCAGTCGTGGGAGCAGGTGCAGTCGGTTGCTATTTTGGAGGCATGCTTGCTCGCGCTGGGCAGCCGGTGACCTTGATCGGTCGGCCATTGCATGTAGACGCTGTTCGCAAGAGTGGTTTACGTCTTGAGACGCAAACCTTTGATGAAAACGTGACACTGGAGGCTAGCACCGAGGCCAGTGCGGTGGCGGGTGCTGACGCCGTGTTGTTCTGCGTGAAATCAACCGATAGTAAAAGTACCGCCCAGCAGATTGCGCCGTTTCTGAGGCCAGACTCGGTGCTGCTGTCGCTGCAAAATGGTGTTGAGAACGCCGAGATCATTCGGTCAGTATTGCCGCAGCAGGTAATCCCCTCGGTTGTGTATGTGGCGACCGAGATGGCCGGCCCAGGCCACCTGAAACACTACGGTCGCGGTGAGCTCGTGATCGCCGACTCACCCGCAAGCGAATTGATCGCCGCTGTTTTTGGGTATGCCGATGTGCCGGTCGAGCGGGCGAATGATGTGCGTGGTGCGCAATGGGCGAAGCTGATCATCAACTGCGCCTACAACGCTTTGTCGGCGGTGGCGCAAAAGCCTTATGCGGCCTTGGTTGAGGTCGAGGGTGTTAACGAGCTGATGGCGGCGGTGGTGGACGAGTGCTTGTTGGTCGCGGCAGCTGATGGCGTCACGGTTCCCGGTGATATCCACGCCGCTACTCGTCGCATCGCGCAGACCATGGGAGGACAATACTCATCAACAGCGCAAGATGTCGCGCGCGGCAAACCGAATGAGATTGATTATCTGAATGGCTACGTTGTTCGGCGTGGCCATGCACACGGCATCGCAACGCCGATCAACCAGACGCTACTGACCTTGGTGAAGCTCGTCGAGAAGCGGTAGCAAGGTTCAGGGACGAACTTCGTCCCCGTGGCAGACGTAGAGGCTGTCTCGTTAGTTCGACGGCAAGTGCTGCCAACGCCGCAAGCTGACTAACGAGAGCAGCTCTTAGCCGACTAGGTCGACGCGGCCCTTTAGATCCATGATGCCGGTAATCACCGACAGCTTCGGATGCCGTGTATTGACCTCTTTGCGGAACGCCATCAGCGCTTCTGCGTGCGATACGGTCTCGGTATCGCGATCACCGACCTTGTCAGCGCCAAAGGCTAGTTTGGCTGCGCCGCAATCGCGGTGCGTGAGTGCGACGACGCGCTTGATGTGGTGCAGGCCGACGCTGATCTCGAGGTTATCCCAGTAGGTTTTATGCCAAGGCGCGAACTTCGGATGCACAGCGCCGATCGGGCCACCGGCCATCACAAAGTGGCTGTAGTTGTCACCCAGCTTCTCGCGATCGACACCGGAGAGCAGGCCCATGTACTGCCAGCTCAGTGTCGTAAAGCGAGGGTCGATACAGTTGACCAGCATCGCTTCATAGTTGCCACCTGCTGCGCTGGCGCGACCCGGCATTAAACCGATCAGACCACCCGCCACAACGGCAGCGCCGGTCGCTAGGAATTGACGGCGCGAGGTCGTGCCAGGTGCACCGGTCAGATGTGCGCAGCACGGGCAGTCGGCGGCGTGCAGTTCATTCGCCAGTGATTGAAGCATCTTGTCTGACATGACGTTCTCCTATTATTCGAGGCATTGGCCGCACATGACCCTGGATAGGCGGCGGCATGCAGCACGATATCAAAATCGCCCGCGAAATGTTAAAAACAGGGCTGTCCGTAAAGAGTAATCGGATCGAGACTGCCGGATCATGAGTGCCGCTGATGATTATTTCACGAGCGGGCTCCAGAAATTCGCGCTCGGTTCGATAATGGACAACGAGGATATATCTGTAAACCCGGTCAGGTGTAACACCTACCTGCCTTGGTTCGATAGGTTTTTGATAATCCCGCTGACGATGCGGGAGGCGTTCAACGAAGGACTGCCATCATGTACAAGCAAAAACTCGGTTTTATTGCGTTGACCTTATTGCTCGCTTGCGTGCAAGCGACAGCGGGCGACCCCGCACCTGCCGCGAAGGATGCACACGCAGCGCCCGCGAAGGAGTCGCCGAAAGAGGCTGCACCAGCGAAGGAAGCTGCATCGGCGAAGGACGCGCATGCCGCTGCGCCAAAAGATGCGCATGCAGCCGGACCTAAGGAGGCGGCAAAGGGTGCTCCAAAAGACGCAGCAAAAGACGCCAAAGAAGTCAAAGAGGCGTCGAAGGACGCTGCGCCTGGTAAAGACACGCATGCTGCTGACTCGCACGACGCAGCTGCAAGCAAAGATGAACCTAAGCCAGTGGTGCGCAAAGCAAAACGCAAAAAAGCCAAGGCAGAGCCAAAGACAGAGGCAAAGGCTCAGGCAAAAGGGCACGGCGATGCTGAAGGGCACGGCGACGCTAAAGCCAGCGCTGATCATCACGCGGATGCCGCGCCAGCAGCGCCTGCATCGATTGAACCCACCACACGGGTACGTCCACGCGATCGCACCGCTGCCGCTAGTGCTGTCGCAGCCGAACAATCGGCTGGCGCCCATGATGCGCATAGCGATTCACACGCCGCTGCACCCGTAGCCGCGAAACAAGATGCTAATGGCGCGCGTTCAGATGCGCGTCAGGCTGACACTCACGCAGCCCCCGCTGCTGCCGCCAAACCGGACGCAACTGGCGCGAAAGCGAAGGATGCACATCATGCCGACGCAGCACAGTCCGCACCTGCCCAGATCGAGCCGACTCAGCGCCAACGCGTGAAGTCGGCAGTAGCTACAACAGAGGCGCCGGCGTCTCCAGCAGCGCACGCAGATGCTGCCGCGCATGACGATCACCAGGCTGCTGACGCACACGGCAAGTCATCACACGCGGCACCCGATGCAAAGCACGCGGCCAAGGACGGTGGTGGTCACGATGCCCATCATGATGTCAAGAATGACGCCAAATCGCATGATGCACATGCCGCCAGCGCGCATGCAGGTGACGAGTGCAACCTGCCACTCAAAGCCGAGATCGCAGCGCTATTTGACCGCTGGAATACTTCCTTGCGCACAGGCGACCCGAAAAAAGTCGTCGCCAATTACGCGCCAGACTCTGTGCTACTGCCCACGGTGTCCAACCGCGCGCGTTTTACGATCGCAGAGAAGGAAGACTACTTCATGCATTTCCTGCAGCGCCGTCCACAAGGCTACATCGATGATCGTATGATCGATGTGGACTGCAACAGCGCCACAGATGCAGGCTTGTACACCTTCCGCTTTGCAGACGGTAGCTCGGTGAAGGCTCGCTATTCATTCTCTTACAAGAAAATCAACGGTCAGTGGCTGATTACCAGCCATCACTCATCCGGCATGCCTGAGAAGCCCGCAGCACCACCCGCGGCGCATGCAGAGGTGCCCGCTGCACCAAAAGCAAGCGACCCCGGCAGCCCCACCAAGGGCTGGGTCCGTTTCCCCTAATTCGGGTTCGGAATCGCAATGACTTTCAATCGACCCACAAACCCGAGATCGCTCTCGGGTGATGCGCAGACAGTCACTGAATCAGGTGGTGTATGAGAAATCTCACCCGTTTACTGCTACTGATAGGCTTGGTTGCGCCGCTACCGCTGTGGGCGGCGATGGAAACCATCGAGACCAATAATCCGGACATTTTGGTCAAGCGCGTATTCTGCGTGGATTACAACGTGGGCGGAATTCTGGTGAACAAAAGCGGTCGCCCATTCCGTGGCAGGTTAAAACTGGCGGTGCGCGATGAGGAGGGCGATATCGTGGGTCGCCACAGTATCCGATTGCGCGCGGCAGCAGAAAATGGCACTCGCTTCGACATGTACTACATCAACACGCTGTACTGCTCCCGACAAACGCTCGAGTTCAGCGTCGAGTAAATCCCCCCGACTGCAGTTCTATTCCCATCTGAACGTCAATCAAGCCGCTGAATGCGGCTGAATGCGGTGAGACGCCGTTCCAGTGAGCGGTTTCGACATTCATCGCGATTACAAAATCTTCCGTCCATCTAAGCCTTTGAAGTTGCATTGACTTCGCCGCCATCGGTGAAAATCATGCCGCTTAAAGTGGTCCGCATACCTTTTGTTGAATGCGATTTAGCGATACTCGGAAAGTGATTCGGCGGGTATTGCGGGCGTCGATTGAAAATAATTTGTGACAATTCCGCAAAGATTGTTTATCTTACGGGCAAAATCATTATTCGACCCGGCGCGCAGTGATCGTTTTCATTGATTGGGCGCGAACCGGTAGCAGCCTATGCCGCTGATGAAATGTAAAGTCGACAGGGTCGCGCATGCCGTTTGATCATTGCGCAGAATGCCGTCGATGCTGTTATATCGAGCAGGGTTATCCCTCCCTCGAGATATCGCTGACCGCGAAAGAACAACGAAAATTCGGCAGCATCTGCATCGAGACAGAATGTCCAAACCTTGGACCTACCGGTTGTACTTTGGGCGACGACAAACCGTTCAGCTGCAAGCTGTACCCGTTGTCCTATGACCCCGCAACCCGCCAAGTTTATTACGACACCGATTGCCCGCTTATGCCGGAATACATCCGACAGCTGAAGGATGAGCAAAGCGAGGCGTCGAACCATCTGGCCAGCTGTAAAAAAGAAATCGCCAGGCTGGAAAAATCGGATTCGGCTTTTCTGAAAGGTAATTTCGACGTCGATATGGATTATTTCGAGTTGAAACGCCTGCCGGTACCAAGTCACGTGAAGGGAGAATGACGATGAATGGATCTCTGGTTCACCTATACCAGACCCAACGAGCTAAACGGGCGCTTGAAGTGCATCGTGTCGGTCACCAAAGCTGGACCACCGATAACCTGTACGTCGAGAGCTACCACGAAGAGATCTTGTATTACACCTCTCGCTGGGATGCGCTGTGCCCGTACAT
>JAIXQK010000169.1 GCA_027485795.1 Oxalobacteraceae bacterium | reverse complement strand
TTCGCGACGCGGGAGTAGCTCAGTTGGTAGAGCGCAACCTTGCCAAGGTTGAGGTCGAGAGTTCGAGACTCTTCTCCCGCTCCAAATTCCGAAGGGAAGCCCACAAAGCTTCCCTTTTTCGTTCGTGAACGTGGTGTCGTTGTTTGAACGCGGCGCGACGCAGAAAACGTCCTTCGCGAGTACAATGCGGCTCCCCTTGGCGGGGTAGCAAAGTGGTTATGCAGCGGCCTGCAAAGCCGTCTACGCCGGTTCGATTCCGACCCCCGCCTCCAGATTCCAAACGGCCCCATGTGGGGCCGTTTTTCATGTCGCACCGCTCGTTGCGCAAATCTCATCTTCCGTCTACATTCGGTTCCGTGTTCGACAACCGAACCCCACTGCTTGGTTTGGCCCACTGCTTGCGCCAGGTCCCAAGCGTGAGACAAGTCAGCGCAGCCCAAGCACTGTCAAAAAGAGGAGACATGATGGCAATCTGCAAGAGCCGGCTGCACGCTGCGTGTGGTCAATGGTTGTTAGCCGCACTCGCGCCATTGTTTTTATTGCTGCAACTCCCCGTGGCACTAGCGCAGGCACCCGACAATAAGCCCGTACGTATTGGCGTGCCAACGGCAGTGCAGTTGCAGGTGGGTCGTGACACCATCACTGCGATAAAAATGGCGGTCGACGAAGTCAATAAGAAGGGCGGCATCCTCGGCCGCAAGGTGGAGTATGTAGTCGCAGATGAAACCGAGAACCCAGAAACCGGCATCAGTGCAATCCGCAAGCTGCTAGCCAATGAAAAAGTCGATGTGCTCATCGGTGGTTACACCAGCGGCGTAACGCTAGCGCAATTACCGCATATTTCCGCCGCAAAAACCATCTACCTTGGAGTGGGTGCAGCTTCGCCAAGCGTGACCAATAAGGTCAAGACCGACTACGACAACTACAAGTACGTGTTTCGTGTTGGGCCGATCAACTCAGCGCACCAGGCGCGCGCACTCGTGGATTATGTCGCCAACTTTGTCATTGGCGAGCTGGGCTACAAGAACATTGCGATCATCGGTGAGAACGCCAAGTGGGTACAGGATCTGGTGCCCTTGCTCTCCAAGGGTGCGAAGGAGGTTGGAGCCGAAGTCAAACTGACTGAGTTATTCGATACTCAGACCTCGGATTTCTCGCCGCTGCTGGCGAAGGTTAAAGCCAGTGGTGCGCAGTACATGATTGTGATTGTCTCGCACGGATCTTCCGATATTCTCGCCAAGCAGTGGCACGATGCACAGGTACCGGTGCCTTACGGCGGCGTCGATGTGAAAAGCATGGATGGAGACTTCTTCAAGCGCATTGGTGGCAAGTCCATCTCGCAGGTGACGGTGAATTTTGCAGTGCGAACACCACTCACCAAAAAAACGCTGCCGTTCTTTGATGAATTCAAAAAGCAGTCGCCTAATTATCCGGTATTCACCGCGTTCTTCGCCTACGATGCCGTACTGTTGTACGCCGACGCAGTAAAACGTGCCGGTAGCTTTGATACCGACAAGATCATCAAAGAGCTAGAAAAAACCCGCCATGAGGGTATCGCTGGCGAGATCACCTTTGATGAGCAGCATGATCTCCAAACGGGTAAGGGTAAATACAACCTGTTGTTCGTACAGTGGCAGGACAAAGGCGAGCGCGCGGTCATCTACCCGAAAGAACTACGCAATGGCAATTTCATCCTGCCGCCCTGGATGAAACAATAAGACCACACCATGGAGATCCTGATCCATGGCGCTGTCAGCAGCGCAATCTACGCGATGCTGGCAGTCGGCTTCACCCTGATTTTTGGTGTTGCGCGAGTCCTTAACCTGGCGCATGGCTCGTTCTACGCACTTGGTGCTTACGGCACCTATGTGGCGACTGCTATCCTAGGCTGGCCGTTACTGCCTGCAGCGCTGATGGCCATTGCGCTGGTAGCACTACTCAGCGTCATGCTTGAAAAGGTTTTCATCCGTCCACTACGTCACTCACAGCTGGGCGTGCTGATGATCACACTCGCGATCTCGCTGGTGATCGAGCAGGCTTTGTTCCTGATATTCGGCTCCGAGTATCGCAACGTGCCGGCATTCATTCAATCTAAGGCCGCTATTGGTGGCATTGATATCGCTGGTCAGCGTTTGTTGACGGTGGCGGTGGCGGTCGTGGCGATTGGTGCCTTGTACTTGTTCATACAACGCACTCGACTGGGTAGTGCGATTCTCGCCATCTCGCAAGATGCAGAGGCAGCTAAATACATGGGTATTCCGAGTGATCGGATTTTCTCGTTGGTGATGGCAATCTCTGCAGCGCTGGCAGCGTTGGCCGGCGTGATGGCTGGTCCCTTCTTGTCGGTACAACCGGCCATGCACCTGCTGCCGATCATGAAAGCTTTCGCTATTGTGATCGTCGGTGGGCTAGGCAGTATCCCCGGTAGCATCGTCGCCGCCATGATGCTGGGCTATGCCGAGACGGTAGTGGCTTACACCATCTCCTCGAGTTGGACCGAGATTGTGTCCGTGCTGGCGACCTTACTGATGCTGGTATTCAGACCGGCAGGTATCTTTGGCAAGCGCGCCGCATTCTAGGTGATAAAGCGATGCGCGGATTACATCAACTCGATCGCTCTGCTGCCATAGCTGGCATCGCTGCGCTGGGTGTACTAGCCATCGTGCCGGTGCTATTCCCGGGCAATTACCTGATTGGTGTGCTGACCGTGGCTGCGATTTACGGCATCTGGGCAGTGAGCTGGGATTTCATGTGCGGACTGACGGGGCGTGAGAATTTCGGACACGCCTTGTTCATTGGTGTGGGTGCCTATGCGGCTGGATTCATGAACGTACAGATGGGTTGGGGCCCTTGGTGGAGCCTGCCGATCGCGATGTTGCTATCGACCGCATTCGCGCTGCTGCTCGGCTTTCCCACGCTGAGACTACGTGGCCCTTATTTTGCGCTGGCGATGCTGTCAGCAGCAGTGATCATGCAACGCCTGATGCTGATTTTTTGGGAGTACACCGGCGGTGAAGAGGGTATACAGGACATCACGCCACTCATTCGCAACCATTTGCATTACTACTGGTTTGTATTGTTGTTGCTTGGTGCGATCACCTTTGTATTGAGCTGGCTGGCACGTTCGCGCTGGGGTTTGATTCTGCGCGCGATACGCGGTGACGAAGCCACCTGCCTTGCTGCAGGTATTCCGATTACGCGTTACAAGATCATCTCTTTAGTGATCAGTGCTGCACTCGCCGGTTTAGGCGGCGCGCTGTATGCGCACTATCAGCTACAGGTGAGCCCGCAGCTATTCTCAATCATTACTTCCATCACGATCATCACCATGGTGTACGTCGGCGGCATGGGTAGCATCTACGGCCCAGTGGGCGGTGCGCTCCTGCTGACGCTGCTGACCGAAGGTTTGCGCGATGTTGGCGAGTGGCGACTCATGGTCTACAGCGTACTGTTGATCCTGATTATTTTCTTTTTGCCGAATGGTTTCATCGCGCCGCTGTGGCAAAGGCTACGAGCGACACTGCGAGGTGGCCAATGAGTCAAATACTGCTTGAGATTGAGGGCTTGGATAAGCGTTTCGGTGGCCTGCACGCTGTCAAGCAACTGAGCCTAAGGGTCGCGAAGGGTGAGATCGTCGGCATCTTGGGCCCGAACGGCGCGGGCAAGACCACGTTCTTTAATTTGCTGACTCAGTTCATCTCACCTGATGCGGGGCGCATCGAATTTAAGGGCCAATCCTTACGTGGCCTAAAGCCACATCGGGTCGTCGCGTTGGGCATTGCGCGTACTTTCCAGCTATGCCGCCCATTTCCCGGCTTATCGGTACTTGAGAATGTGTTGGTAGGTAGCCTAGGCCCGCGGGTGCATCACACCGACCTTGTTGAGCGTGCGAAGCATTTGCTAGAGCAGGTGGGTTTGGCGTCGAAGGCAGATACCGCGGCCGAGTTGCTCTCCTACGGAGATCAACGCAGACTGGAGATCGCGCGCGCATTGGCGACAGAGCCGGAGTTGCTACTGCTTGATGAGCCATTTGCCGGTTTGGGTAGTGCCGAAATTGAAGCCATCTCTGCCTTGATTCGCAAACTACACGCCGAGAAGCAGCTGACGATTTTGCTGATCGAGCACAAGCTACGTGAGTTCATGCAACTCGTATCGCGCGTGATAGTGCTGGATTTTGGTGAGCAAATCGCCGACGGTACACCGCAACAAGTGGTTGAGAATCCGCGCGTGATTGAAGCTTATATCGGCAAACAAGGTACGACGCCGTGAATGATCTGCTCGTTATTGACCAACTAAGCGCGGCCTATGGTCAGGCAATTGCGCTAGAAAATGTACAGCTGCGTATACAGCCGGGTGAGCTGGTCGCTTTACTTGGCCCCAACGGTGCAGGGAAATCGACCCTCCTGAAAGTGATCTCGCGCGCCTTGCCTGCGCGTGGGACATTGCAGTTTCAGAGCCAGTCACTGCATGAATTCTCGACTGAGCAGGTGGTGGGTTTGGGGATTTGCCATTGCCCGGAGGGGCGCCGACTGTTTCCCGAGTTGACTGTACTGAAGAATCTGCAGCTGGGTGCGTATCTGCGCAACAATCGGCAGCAGATAGCGCAAGATTTTGAGAAGGTTTACGCGTTGTTTCCGATACTGCACGAACGCAGTCATCAGATTGTCAGCACCTTATCGGGCGGGCAGCAGCAAATGGTGGCGATTGGTCGTGCACTAATGGGCGCACCCAAGCTGCTACTGCTCGACGAACCCTCGGTAGGGATTGCGCACCGTCTGAAGATGGAAATTTTTACGGCCATCCGGCGGATTTGCGATGACGGCGTGGCGATCCTGGTCGCCGAACAAGACGCGCAATCGGCTCTTCAAATTGCTGACCGCGCCTACGTACTCGAGCATGGCACCGTAGCGCAGGAAGGCTCCGCCGCCTCGCTGCAGCAAGACGACCGCATCCGCAAGATCTATCTTGGCGTGGCGTGATGCTCGCGGGCGACGCTGCCGCCGCGATTAAAGACAAGTACCACCGCAAGCGCTGATAAAATACCGACTTTCACTGCCCGAGTGGTGAAACTGGTAGACACAGCGGACTTAAAATCCGCCGCTTACCCGAGAGGGGGCGTACCGGTTCGATTCCGGTCTCGGGCACCAATATCCATGCGCCTTTCCAAGCCTTCCACGGTTTGAAAAGGCGTTTTTTCTTGCCCTAGCCGTTGCACAGTCGTCGCACAAAAAATCTAATCATCGTGCGCTATGGGCAGCAATGTTTGCCTAAAATTTAGGCAATTTGTCCGTCGCATGATGCCCCAAAAAGCCCTGACACCATACACATTTTCGAAGGCAACGCTACGCTGTTCAAGCATTCTGAATCGCCGCACTGGCGTGTGAGATATAAGTTGAATGGCAAGTGGGAGCGAGCATCAACCAGATGCACTGAACTCGCCGATGCCAAGCAGCGTGCAACTGAGCGAGTGACTGAAGCGTGGTCTAAAGAATGGCACAGCCTACTCGTCGTAAACAAGCGTTTTAAAAGCGTGGCTCGGCTGGCTAGCAGGCGTATGGAGGACTTGGTAAAGGCAGTACAGAACAAAGCCACCTACAGAACAACATCTAAATCATTTATAACTATCTGATTCCCTTACTCGGCAACCACAATGTAGATCGCATCGACAATGCTTTGCTCACCAAGTTTGAAGCCGAGCGTATTAGGGAAATAGGACAAGTGCCCAGTGCCAGCGTGATTAAGAGCCACAACCCGGCACTGAACCGTGTGTTTGACTAAGCCATCTAGCGTGGCTGCATGTCCAAGTTCCAGCTGCCCTTGTTACGCAATGAAGGCATCAAGACTGAGCATCGCCCCGACTTTAGGCTTGAGGAGTTTAGCGAGCTATATAAAGGGATGCGTGCTCGGGTGCGGGAGGCGAGGCAACGAAAACTAGCTACGAAATCTCCTTCGCAACTATGTGTTGGTGTTGGCAAACACAGGCATCCGAGCGGGCACCGAAGGCATGAACTTGCAGTGGCAGTACATTGAGTTTTTTGAACAAGATGGCAGGCGCTACTTGATGCTGCATGTGCGTGGCAAAACAGGTGCCAGAGAAGTTATCTCACGCCACAACACCGTTCGATATCTAGATCGGCTGAGACGATTAAATCCTGCATGGGCAGCGGGCACTTTTGAAGACTTTCTAAAACGGCGACTGTCGGACTATGTGTTTAGGGTGGATCGCAAAGATATGACCACCGCATTCGGCAAGATGTTTGCACGGTTGCTGGAACGATTGGATTTGTTGTATGACACTAGAAACGGCAAGCAGAGAACCATGTACAGATTGCGGCACTACTACGCCATCATGCCACTCACCTGCAACTGCATGACCGTTTACAAATTCGCACGACATCTCGGCACCAGTATTGCCATGATCGAGCAGCACCAAGGGCAGGTTGAACTACGCAACATAGCGCATGAGATAGCGGGTGGGTGGCCAAATCATCGAAACATAATTTTAAATAGTTGTAAATAAAATAACATAAATTTACATTTTCTTTTGATGTGATAGCATATGCAAACCAAAAGTTACTAATTAAATTTAGGAGTAATTTATGAAAAAACTAGCAATAGCATGCGTGCTGGCAGCAGCCAGTTTTCCAACTGCCTCGTTTGCTGACACCAAAAACTTCGAGGGTTTTGCTGGAAGCCTTAACCTCGGTCTCGCTTCACCTGGGATTAAGACCACCGTTGGCAACGTGGTTTTCGATTCATTTGGAGGAAATTCAGAATTTTCCGGCGGGATCGACCTTAGCTGGGGGACAAAGATCAGTGAAACTGGAGTTTTAACTGTAGGCGTTGAAGCCGACTTGATACAGCCAGACGTATTTAATGTTAATGCCGGCGGTGGTGATACTTTGACGGCGAAACAGAAAAATCGGTATGGGATCTATGTGGCTCCCGGTACGGTGATCGGCAGGGATACCCTTGTATATGGCAAGGTTGGTTATAACAGTATGAAGGGGGAGTTGGTTGGAGCAGGTATTTTCACCGACTTAACTAGATCTCAGAGTTTTACCGGCTTTGGATATGGGCTAGGAATTAAAACGATGCTTACACCGCAAGCGTTTTTGAAGGTAGAGGTAAATCGTCTGTCGTACAGCTCGGAAACAATAGGCGTCTGGACTGTAGAGCCGTCTGGCACTGTCGGTGTAATCGGCATTGGTACTTCATTCTAACTGCATCCCAGATGAGAAGCCTAAAGTAGTGCAAGGTGGGATAGCTATCGGCGGTATTATGGGTGCTATCCCTCTTTGTAGTGGTAATTTTCCTGATGGGTTTTCTACGTAAGCGCTGTTTGTCCTCTTCGTCCTTTCTTCTGCCCATCGTTGCCGATCGGCATATCTCTACCGTGCTATGACTAGTATAAATTTTTCTTAGCTTTACTTGGTTAGCATTGCGAGTGATACTGAATCGCCCCGGAAATCCTAGACACTTTCCAGCCTCTCGAAATACTGCCTTTCATATTCTACCGGTGACATCCCGGCACTCACACTATGACGTCTTTTCGGGTTGTAAAACATTTCGATGTAATCAAAGACGTCTTGCTTCGCAAGGTTCCGTGTAAGGTAAATCTTGCGTCGAATACGTTCACGTTTTAACAACGGAAAAAAAGCTTTCGGCTACAGCGTTGTCGTGACAATTACCGCGTCGACTCATACTCGGCTGCAGATTGTGCGCTTTTAAAAATGCCTGCCAGTCATAGCTACTGAATTGACTGCCTTGGTCTGAATAAACGAGAACAGTCGATTGTGGCTGACGACGATATACAGCCATTAACAATGCATTAGTCGCTAACTCTCTATCCATTCTCGGCCCCATCGACCCGCCGATAACCTGGCGCGAGAAGAGATCAATGACGACGGCCAAGAACAACCATCCTTCATACGTACGAATGTACGGAATATCCGTTACCCACACACGGTTCGGCTCAACGACAGCGAAATGCCTCTGTAAGTGATTCGGAGCCTTTACCGCTGCTGGACCGCCACGATGACTGTTCCGACGCCGATAGCCCATTTGCGACCGTAGCTTCTCTTGCCGCATCAAGCGATAAACGCGATGTTTACCGCATGTTTCCCCTAAATCGCGCAAGTCATCAGTTACCTTGCGGTAGCCATACACTGAATCACTTTCCAACCAAGACAGCTTGATATGCCCTAAGAGTCGCTTGTCTTCGATGCTGCGTGCTGAGTCGGGATTCTCGAGCCAAGCGTAATAGCCGCTTGGATGAGCCGCCATCATCTTGCACAACCTACGTACAGAGTAATCAGTTTGCTGTTCTCTAATAAACGCGTACCTCACTCGGACGTCTTGGCAAAGTACGCGGCGGCTTTTTTAGGATGTCGCGCTCCTCTGTAACCCGCCTAAGCTCACCCTTTAGTCGCCTCAACTCCGCATTCTGGTCTTCCGTGACCAGCCGTTCAGCCTCCAGTACTCGGTAGCGCCTAATCCATTGATATAGGCTGTGGCTAGTTACGACCAGTCGGCTGGCGACTTCCGCAACAGGATGCCCCCGATCAGTTACCTGCTTAACTGCCTCAATTCGAAACTCCTCGGTATATCGCTTCGCACTCATGACATCCCTTGTAGCCCTAAATTTAGCGGCTAAGAAGTGTCTAGTAGAACCGGGGCGATTCAGTAAGAGGATTCCTGCAAAACATAATCTAAAGATGAGTGCTGTTGTAAATTCAACAATGCGGAATCCGCAGAAATGCCAACATGATAACATTCCGAACTCTTGAGCTTACAGATTAGTTTCGGAGGAAATCATGAAGAATTTTGCTTTTGCACTCGCTTTAACAGCGGTTTTTTTGCCAACCACCTCATCCGCTGGCACCAAAAATTTTGAAGGTTTTTCAGCTGGGTTGAATCTCAATATGCTTTCCGCTGGAATAGACTATACCGAAGCTGGAAGTAGGTCTTTTCTCGGGGGCAAGCAAGCGATATCAGCCGGACTGGATGCGGCATACGGTTTCAATTTGAGTGATTCTGGAGTTTTGACCGTTGGGTTGGAGGCTGATGTCACCTCACCAGAAATTTGGAACTCAACAGACGGCGCATCTTCGGCAAAGCAAAAGAACAGGTATGGAATTTATATTGCCCCTGGTGCCCTGATAAACAAGGACACGATGGTTTATGGAAAAGTCGGGTACAACTCAATGAAGGGTGAGCTCGAGACTAATGGAGCCCGAACATCAGATCGATTCACGGGTGTTGGATACGGCTTTGGCGTCAAAACAATGATCTCCACACAAGCCTTCCTTAAAGTCGAAGTTAATCGCTATTCATTCGGAAGTGAAGTGTTGGATGGCACGACATCAAAGCCAGGTGGTACGTCTGGCGTTCTGGGAATTGGTGCTTCGTTCTAATTCCGCACTAAATCAACTGCCGAGAGTAATACAGGGTGGGGCTGATCATCTAATAGTTAGATGATTGCTCCCACCCCTTTTTCATCTGTGGCTAGATTTTTAGCCTATCGATCTAAGCGAGAGCTCTCTAGTTCATAGTCTTGATTTTCCTGTCATTGATGATCAGCGTACATCTGCTGGTCTTTGATAATGTCAATTTCAGTGAGCTTCGCCTAAATCCAAGCCTGCATCAGTTGGGCGTTGGCTCCATAGCTTTCCAGCTTAAGCATAAGCTCATCGGTCGGTTCCGTTACCGTCTCGAACCCGAACTGCTGCCAGAACTTTTGAGAGTTTTGAATCGCCACGAGGCAGGCGCGTGACAATCCGCTGCGTTTCGCGGCATTGATTGAAGCACTTAACAGCGCCTTGGCGATACCCTTCCCACGCCCCGCGCTCGCGACGGCTAGATCATGGATGTAGATCGTATCTGCACTTGCCGACACCTCGAACGTTGGGGCGTTTAGCGCAGGTAGATGAGGGTAAAGAATAGGTGCCGCGATAAGATACCCCAACATGCCTTCGCTGGATTCAGCGATCAGGCAAGTATTGGGCGAAGCCAAAATCTTTGCTTGAAGTGACTCGGATGATTCAGGCTCGATCTCTGTGTAGCAGTAGTCCTGAATTCGCAAGACATCCGCCATATAGTCGCTTTTCAATGGCTTAAGCTGGATCATGAGAGCTCATATGTTTGAACTGACCTGGTTTTTTGCTTTCTCGAGCCTGAAAACATCTGGCTCAACAATCCTCCTTACGAAAGGCATCGCGATATTGACCGAACCTTATTTATCGATCGACGGGTGACGTAACCGTTGTTGGCTCAGACGGGACTAATAGCGATTGCTATTACCTTGAACGATCGTGCCAGTTCCTTGAACTTTGCCGTCTTTCACCCATTTGACGCTATTGCCCTTGATGGTGGCGCGCCAACAATCTTTGGGCTGACCTTCATAGACCCAGCACATTTGATCGCCCTCGATCGTCCATTTCGCTTGATAGTCCTTGCTTCGCACGGTGCCATCTTTGGCATAGAACTCGGTGTATCGACCGGCGCCATCCATTGATCCCTGTACCGTATTACCTGTTATCGCGTTTTTAAGTTGCTGGCCGGACGCAAGCGGCGTTTGTTCAGCGGCCGACACTACGCCAGCGAGGCTGATTAGCAATACAAGAATAAAATGTTTCATGATTTACCCTCTTAGATTTAGCTTGCCCGCTCATAATACAGAAAATACCAGGGCGTAGACCCGGTATGCTTGTATTCAAGAGAATTTAAACCGCCATTTATAAAATTCCCCTGCAGATTATCCGGCTACTATCAGCCCTATGTCGCTATACGGCTTACCCTATGCTTGTTGCAATAAATGCTCGTTTTTAATTGTCATTATTTAGGAATCCACTAATGTCTCGTTCCACCGCCCGAACCCACCCTGACAGTCTGGTTGGTTTCAAAACACCAATCCCGCGCTTTGCCGTAAAAGATCTGGTTGTTCCGGAGGCTATACCCTCGGACGAACGTGAGTGGGTACCTCAGGCCCCCAATGTCTGGTTCAGGCCGCTGATCTTGAATGTCACTCAGGGATATTTCGTGAACATTCTGCGGGTCAAAAAAAGTGGTGTGTTATCACGCCACCGCCATGACGGGCCGGTGCATGCCTTTGTCCTAAAAGGTCGGTGGTATTACCTAGAGCATGACTGGACAGCGATTGAAGGCTCGTATGCACATGAGATTCCCGGCGAGGTGCATACGCTGTATGTGCCTGAAGACGTGACCGAGATGATTACTTTATTCCATGTCACCGGTGCTTATACCTATCTTGATGCAGAAGGAAAACCGATCAGGCATGAAGACGTCTTCACAAAAATCGAGGCAGCGGTCAAGCACTATGAGGCCTGCGGACTTGGTGAGGATTATGTGCGGCAGTTTATTCGGTGACGAGCGGCGTAGGAAATACGCTGGTTTCTATCCGAGATAACTCAAATTTCTGGAGGCATGCGGGCAACTTACCGCTTTGATTCGCTCCTTCGAGCGACCCAGTAGGTTGCACCCTCTGGGCCATATTCTTCCGAGTGCGGCGTATTGGCGACCACATGAAAGGTATCGCCTGCAGATAACTGCTTCGTTTCACCGCCATTCACACTCAGCCAAAAATTCCCGCTCACGACGATGGCGTTGGCGTCAAACGGATGGGTGTGTTCATCGAGTTTGGTATTGGCGTCCCAGCTGCGCTCTGTCACTTCATCATAGCCAGCCGCGAGCATGACTGAGCGGAACTGCTCTAGTGTTAAATTGATTGCGTTCATTATCATCCTCTTATTTGGTAATGCGAATTCAAACCCTGACGGTTTTGGAGCCTTTGGCTTTACTGCTTTGGCGGGCGGCGCCTCGTCGCGTTGCGCTGCAGGTTCTATGCAACTAATCTAAGTGACATTGGCTCGTTTGTGAAGTCGCTTGGGGTCGTAGTTTACGGCTTCGCTGGATTGGGCGAGATATCGCAGCTATCTGGCGTGGCAACACGATGGTATTGTGCGGTTGCTGAATTGATAATTAAGCCTAATGACATTCGAAAGCAGACTGCTTGAAATCACCCTGACGCAAGGCTAAGGTTTCTGGTCCGATCTGCTATCGGCGCATGCGATCAACAAAAATTCTCTGAAGACCCATGACAGGCGAACGAATTGAACTGCTGATTGAATTTGGTGTGATTCTACTTTCGCCAATTATCCACACTTACTACCTTTGGAAGGTGAAGAAAGTCGACGCAAGCGTTATTCGACAGAATATCAAGGTATTTGCGGTTCTGTATGTCTTACTCGCCGTTGGCGGAATCCTTTTGTTTTTGAAATGAGATCCACAATGCGGTTCTTCGTACTAACATTATTGGTAGTCCTTGAAACTGGCTTTGCTCATGCTAGCGAGACGTACTGTCACGCTATTCGTAATGCCGATACGCGCAATCATTGCTTGGCAGTGGTCAAACCGCAAGACTCCTACTGCTACTCGGTAAAAGAGTCCGATACAAGAAATCTCTGTCTTGCAAAGGTCAAGCGACAGGCTAGCTATTGCTATGGCATTAGTTCGGCTGATGCAAAGAACTTCTGTCTGGCAACGGTGAAATGATGGGGAAATTTCTAGTAATGAAGATCAACCTGTTACACAGGCGATCTGCCATTCTTTTTCCAAGATAGTGTTTGGCAGGATTGCATCCCAAATAATCTCGTTGGGCTTTTGCTTGAAAGAGCTAACGACTTTGCCTTCTCCGAGCTCACCAGAGAACTGGCGTATCAAGGTGGTCGCACTGGTTCTGTCTGAACAGTTATAAAGCGTTTGGCCAACTGCCGATCGAAATTTTTGGCCATTCACTAGTCGAGCGCTGCGCAGGTTTTGCATGGTGTGCATCTCGATGAGTTGCCCCTTGCTTTTTTTGGTCGAAGGGTCAATCAAATATGCCGTACCATCCGAGGTGGCACCCAGAAACTGCCATGCTGCATACGAGGGCGGGCTCATCATGAGCGGCAGAAGCAAAAAAAAGCGGAATATCACGAGGCGAAACATGGGCGTTTGGCGGTACTGAGTTATGCGCGATTACTTTTGGGGAGGCGTATGACGCTACTTCGTTTTTACGCCAGCCAGCGAGCCCATCGAGTGAATACTGAGGATCTGCCAGTAACCTTTATTTTTGGTGAGGTTGTAGAAGGTCGTCTGGTTTAGCAATTCTTTGCCTTGTGCATCAAAGCGAGAGAAGTTCAGCTCAATCAGGGCAGCGTTGTCGCCTTGGCTAAGTACTTTCACATTTTTGATCGTCGAGTATTTCCAGCCACTTTTTTTCAGGCCATCGATATCGATGACGGGTATCTCGGGGTCGTCGATGACGGTTAATTTTCCAGCCACCAGCTTCAGGTGAGGGAAGTGATACACATCTTGAAGCGCCGGAAGGTTTTCATCATTCAGCACTTGTACGTAGTAGTGCATCAGACCTTCCGGCGTTAGATTGTCTTGCGGGTGTGCCGTTGCAGTTGACATGATTAATGTAAGTAAGAGACCCAGCAAGAATTGTTTCACGATGGATTATTTGCCTTTGAAGCTCGAGCACAACATCTCGAATTCTTCTTGTTTGGTTTGAACCTGACTGTAGCTGGCACCGGGGTTGCGGGTTCGATAGGATTCCTTTTCCTTTGCCACGCACTCATCAAATTTGTTGGAACAGCCCGTTATCAGTACAAGCGTAAGAATAAATAAAGATGTAGTTGCCATTTTCATTGTCTGCCTCCGAATAAAGAACTCCGAACGGTTAGCCAAGGCTGCGATTGAATCAGGCTCGGCGCTTTATTGTTATTAGAATAATTATTCCATGGGCTTGAATGCTGTATGAATATACAGTAATCTTTGCCTATGTCCGATCTGTCCGAAAGCCTAGCCCTGAATTTATCGAACGTCCAGCGTCTCGATAATGATGGGCATATCTCAGCTAGCTCGGGCATTCGCCGACAGCGGGTCACGCTGGATGATTTGCTGATAACCGATCCAAAATCAACCGTGATTTTCCCGGTGCGCTACCCAGCCGCAGAGGTATATGGCCTGAAAACTGGGGATCTGTTAGTGGTTGATCGTTCGGCAACACCCGCTGAAAATCAGTTAATTATCGTTTTGATAAATGATGAATTGTCGGTGCAACGATTTCGGGCAGATCAAGCTCATTCAAACGGCTTTAGTCTGCCAATTTCATCGCCAAACCTTCTTGGCGCCGTATGGGGTGTGGTGACCTACTGTATCCTTAGGCAGCGCTGATTCACCGGCCGGAATAAGTACTCGATAGTACTCAAAATATCGCTGTGATCGGCGCCGCACAACCCAACGGGGATACAGTATTTTCTGGCGCCGGTATGATTTTTCATTCACCACTTAGTCATTTCTCGAGCCGGACTTTGTTTGTCCTGATAGGGCTTTGCGCTGCCGTTGCCGCGCAGGCGCAAACAAGCAATGTGAATAATCTTCCGCCTTGTCCAAGGCCGGATTTTTCAAAGTCGACTGATTCGGAAAGATTCGCCAAGTTTCATAACTGTTGGGGTCGCTATCGGGTCGAGCTGAATAAGGAGAGTCAGGGCGATATTCTCGAGGGCGAGTGGCGTGATGGTGGCCTGAATGGTAAGGGCAATTACTTGTATGCGAACGGCAATAAGTATGTCGGTGAGTTCAAGGACAGTTTCTTCCATGGCCAAGGTGTTTATAGCTGGAATAGCGGCAGTAAATATGTAGGCGAATTCAAGCTAGGCATGCGCAGCGGGCAGGGTACCTATTTCTATGCCTCGGGTGATCGGTACGTAGGCGAATATGACGACGATAAGCCGAATGGTCTAGGTTCCTATTTCCACTTGACGGATAACGCCAATAAAGGCGACAAATACATTGGCCTCTACAAGGACGGCAAAGTTGGTGGGGTGGGCGCTTATCGCTGGATGAACGGCGATGAATACATTGGTGAGTTCAAGGATGGACTTCGCAATGGGCAAGGGATTTACAGTTTTATTGATGGCCGTCGGCAAGAGGGTTTTTGGGTGAATGATAAATTCACGCGTGAAGCCAAAGTGGATTTACCACTCATCATCGGCAGGTATGGCTTGGATCCGGATGTGTTTCAAACGGAATCAAGACAAGCCAATGCAAGTTCACTACCGCCGTGCCCGCGGCCGGATGCGTCCAAAAAAACAGATCTCGAGCGTTTCGCAAAATGGCATAACTGCTGGGGGCGTTATCGCATCGAATTTGAAAAAAATTACGTCGGCGATGTACTTGAAGGTGAGTGGCGCAATGGCTTTTTGAATGGTTTTGGGTCTTATACCTACGGTAACGGCGATAAGTATGTTGGTGGCTACAAGGATGGTAAGCCTTTGGGTCAGGGCGTCTACACCTATGCGAATGGCGACCGTTATGTGGGTGAGTTCAAGGGTGTCAAGCGTAGTGGCAAAGGGATTTTTACCTTTGTCGATGGCAGGAAGATGGAGGGTATCTGGGAGAATGATAATTTCGTCCGTGAGGCCAAGGTCAATTTGCCGAATGGCGCGAATGTCACTGCCAGAAATCGGGACCGTGACGAGATCGCGCGCGAGCGGCAGCAACTTGCTGAAGAGCGGCGGCGTCTCGACGAGGATAAACGACAGCGTGAGCAGGCCCGCACGACGCAGCGTCTGAGTTTACAGGTCTCGCATACACAACCGGATTCGGAGGGCGGTTTCTCGATCACGATAAAGACCAACGCGGATACCGCATCGCTGAAAATCGATGGTGTTGAAGAGGGTGGCCGCGCTGATGGTGTCTATCAGATCAAACGAGTCGCTCGTGCGGCACAAACGTCCAATTTCAAGATCGTGGCGACCGATGTGTTTGGCAATACCGACAGCAAAACCATTACGGTGAGTCGCGCCTTGGCCGATTCATCGCCGCGGTTCGTTAGTCTTAATCCTGCAAATATACGTACCCGTCCCGCTGCAGATGCGGTAGCCATCATCATCGGTATTCAAAACTACAAGCGTGTACCGAAGGCTGAGTTTGCAAATGAAGATGCGCGTGCTTTTTACGATTACGCGATCCGGGCACTCGGCGTTCGCCCGGAAAATATCAAGCTGATGCTGGACGAGCAGGCTGATGAGGTTGAGATTTTGGCCGCGTTCCAGAACTGGCTACCGGTGAAGGTTAAAAAATCCAAGACTGATGTTTATGTGTTTTACAGCGGGCATGGCTTGCCGGGTGAGGATGGCAAGAGTTTGTATATTCTTCCTCAGGGAGCAGATCGTCAGTTCATCGCCAAGACTGCGCTCAATCAACAGGAAATCATCGCAGCGCTGCAGGCGGTGAAGCCCAAGTCGGTCACCATGTTTATGGATGCTTGTTATAGCGGACAGATTCGTACCGGTGATACTTTGCTCACCAGTGCACGCCCACTAGCGCTCAGCTCGACCAGTGCAAGTTTCCCGAGTGAGTTCACGGTGTTTACCGCCTCGGCAACGGATCAAATTGCGTCCTCCAGCCCGGATCTGAAGCACGGTATCTTCAGCTACTACCTGATGAAGGGTATGGAAGGGGATGCCGATGAGAACCGTGATGGCAAGATTACCGCCGCAGAACTGCAGACCTATGTTCTGGAGATGGTCGGCAAGCAGGCGATGACGCTCAATCGGCGACAAGAGCCGCAGATGGTCGGCGATTCAGGCCGCGTGCTGGTGGGGCGGTAGTCGATTAACCCCGCGCCGGTGCTCCCCAGCCGGCTCAGTTGCTGAAATGGCAGACGTAGTGAACCGGCTCGATCGCCTCAATCTCGAAGCTGGATTGGCCGGGTACCTGAAACCGCTGGCCGCCCTCATGGCTATGCCACTCATCTGCGCTGCCAATTCGCACCCGACATTTTCCACTGACGATCTCGACGATCTCAGGCACGTCGGTGGCAAACTTGACGGTGGATGGCAGGATCACACCGATGGTTTTTCGGGCATGGTCCGCAAACCGTAGGTTGTAGGAGATCACGCTACCATCAAAATAGATATTCGCGTGCTTGTCGATCGACACATGCTCGAACTGTTGGCTCATCAGTAAGTCCTCAATAGACGTATGACGATTATCTGTATGAGGGCCCGGTTGCGGTCTGCGGGGTATCAAATATCACGAAGCGCTATTTCAATGTTTCGCCCGTGAAACCAAGTCGTTTTTTGCGTTAACAAGGCGCTATACGCCGTTGCTTACCCGCCTTCATCTGTATCGCCCACGTATACTAAGATCATTCTGGTTGATTAACGACTTGATGAAAGCTATCGAGAAAACCCTCGACGATTTACCCAATATCGATGCAGATACGCTTTACGAGCGGGCGTACGCGCTGCGAATGGGCGAGGGTGTGCGTGTCAATTTTCGGGCTGCGCATCGGCTGTTTATGCTGGCAGCCTTGATGGGTGAGCGTGCCGCTTTCTATCAGCTCGGGCTGATGAACATGCGCGGCGAGGGTCGGCCAATTAATCGATTGCGCGCGGCGATGTGGCTGAAGCTGGGGGTTGGTCGTGACGAGCCCCGCGCGGCACGTAATCTCGAGATGGTGGCGAGTGAGTTGACTCGTGCGCAGGTCAAGGAAGCGCTCGCACTGGCTGAAAAATTTCCCTACACCGCACGTGCCTTTAAAGCGGCTCTTTCAGGCGACGACGCTGATGCATTGGTCGCTGTGGGTGAGGCATTCGCTAAAGGCCTTGGCGTTGATATCGACCCGGAGATGGCCTCGGAGTGGTACCGGCGCGCGCTGGCGTTTCGTCATCCAAGAGCGCAGATGCTGCTTGGTTTGGCCTACCTTGCTGGCGACGGCGTCAAGCGGCAAACGGATGAGGGCCTGCGATTGCTGAACATGGCGGCGGAGCAGGGCTATGCCGATGCAGAGTATGAACTGGCCGAGATATTGTTTCAGCGAGCGACGACGCACACCCAAGCAATTGCACTGTTCGAAGCGGCGGCGAATCATGGCCAGGTGCGAGCGCAGTTTCGTCTTGGCCAGTTGTGTAAAGCCGGTGAAGTAGGTCGATCAGGGCCGCGTACTTCAACTGCCCATCGCGATACGGTACCTCATTTGAAAATGGCCTGTGATTGGTTCTGTAAGGCTGCCGAGCAAGGTGATGTCGAGGCTTTGTTCGAGCAAGGTCAGATGCATGCTCAAGGTTTGGGCACAAAGCAAGACTTCGAGTCAGCGGCGGAATACTATCAGCAGGCCGCGGAAAAAGGCCACGCCAAGGCCGCGTTTAATCTTGGTTTCTTGTTTGCCCATGGTCAGGGCGTCGAGCAAGATGATGTGCGCGCATATCAGTGGTATCGGATTAGCGAGTTGTCAGGCTACGCCCTGGGAAAATCATCAGCAGCACTCTACGTGAATAGACTCAATGAGAACGAGAAAGAATTAGCCGAATGGCGTGCCGAAAGTTTTCTGACGCAGATTTCGCTCAGTTAGCGTGAAGAAAACTTCTACCTGATTTGCTTGACCTAGCATAAGCAAGAGCGATTCATTGCTGATTGATGCGGTGCTCAGGCTGCTCTGATCTGCGCTTCTGATATGCTGACCTCGTGCCAAGCTGTGATTGACGAGTATCGCTGGATGTTAGTTGGCGTGATATCTGGTATTCGCGTTTCGATGAAACTATCGTGATGCAAGATGCTCAGACCGCAGACTTGTTCGTGGCATCCGCCGCGCTGACGCTGCGAAACTTCAACCTTTGATTGAAAGTGAGGAAAGCGATGAAGAAATTGTTTGCTATTCTGGCGC
>JAIXQK010000067.1 GCA_027485795.1 Oxalobacteraceae bacterium | reverse complement strand
GGCCGAATTTTTATAGGAGGGGCCCCGATGCATGAGTCAGGCAAGATAGAAAGATTGGAAACCGCTGATGTTCAAATTAATGCAATGATCGCGGGGTGCTTCTGAATTGGGCTGGCATGCCGACTGCTGCCAACGTCGACTCAGCCAGTGAGCAGTCGTCTAACTTAGATTCGCAAGTAAATGATTGTAATGCCTTACAGATTTAAACTTAACGCCCTAATCGTCACCACTGTTCTGATGGGCTTTGCGTTACCCGCCAGAGCGGCAGTGCTGAGATATGAATTCGTCACTAGAAGCGGAGGTGGAGCTTATGATCCCGATGGGTCGGGCTCTGCCGCACCGATAACATTTACCGATACCGCGGTGGTCACCTATACCGCTACGGCAGATGCTTCACTGGCGAATTTCGCGGCATCCACAGCCGACAATCCTAATGCGCAGGTCAGGTGGCTGGGAGTTAACAGCATCGGAATCACCATAACTGGCGGTACACTCGCGTCGCCATTGAATCTTCTAGCATCGGGGATCCTTACGGTGCCCAATCTTGGCACTGGGACCCGTCAGGTACAGCTTTCAGTTGTTTCTGGCTTCACCAGTCTGCAGGGTCTCAGTTTTATCGGCTTCGGCTACACAAATTCGGACGGCGTAAATAACCCAGACTTTCCATCTGCCTCTCTCTCAAGCCCCGAGTTTGCCACTCTATTTAGCGGAATAGCCCAGGGTGGAAGCCTTTTTGTAGACTTAGCGACGCCCGTAGTCATTACTTCAAGTAGCCAAATTTCTTCGGTAGGCATTGTTCTTCCACTCATCGGCGGCGCCACTTTGAGTCTAAGTAGCCACTTGGACCTGGCGCCACCCGATAGTCAGTTCGCGATTTCGATTCCACCCGCGGTCGCGACCAACTATTCAGCTCGCACGGCGCTGATGGTGGCATTCGCCTGCGGCGCCCTAGGCCTCGGAAAGAATCGGCGTCGTAAGACATATGCACGCCCGGTGTGACAGACCGGCCCGTAGCAGTGGATGGCTTTGAGTGGCTAAGTCTTTTGGGCGTTGATAGACCCCCCGCACCTAGCCGATCGTTATTTCCCACTCCGCGAGCCCAAGACGACGCTATTGGGATGGCCCTTTGAGCTCCGTACTTTCGCTTAACGTAGCACCTGGACGATGACTAATTGGCAGGGTGGAATAATGAATGCGCACTGTGAGTTTTGCCCGATCTGCGGCCGTAGCAACGAGCCCGGTTCCAACGATGCTTGTGTTCATTTTGTCGGTCTTGTCGCCGATGGGGATTTGATGTGGGGCCAGTTCGATGGGGCACCGGGCGAGCGCTTTAAGGCAGCCTGGTTGGCCTTGCAAAAGGTTTGGCTGGAGGTGAGCGCCATGCCCGGTGCGCGCCTCAAAGAGATGCATAAGCTCTGTCGGATCGTTGGGATCGATCCCCGGTGGCTTGAGGCGGAGGAGTCGGCCTTGCACGCGCTGGAGGGAATGGGGGAGTTCCAGAAGGGACCGTACCTAGAAACCGATGGTATGGCGTCGGGAAGTGGCTACAGCCTATACCATCAGGACCCGGGTATTTTGGCCTCTCTGTCCCTAAGGCTGGAGCAATTTGCCAGTCGGCTTAGCAGGGAGCAGCTTAGCTGCGGTTAGGTGGCACCGCAAGGCGGCGACGGTGCGGTATTCGGACAAGGTAGTGGCGGCGATGAACCTCAACCGATAAGCACCATGACCTACCACGGATTCGGCAACATGGATAACGGCGAGGCGGATGTCCGGCGGGGCATCGGGGCGAGCCTCCATCCACCCAAGGTGTGGCTAAGGTTGTCGAACCCGCACGCGGCCGGAGTTAACCCCAATTTTGGGGTCAAGGAACGCTGGGGACGGGGATCCGAGGTCACGGGGGCCCTGGCGGCCGGGCGACGGGTGGTGCGGGTCATCAGGCAACCGTAGCACCGGGGGTGGGACAGCCGTGGGACCAGGGTTCCTGGGGGTTTATACCTAGTTTCCGGGTCGCCGGAATGACAAAATCAGGTCGATGACAAAGCCAAAGTCATACGCTAGTGGCTGATATTCCGCGGGATAGGCCCAAACGGGCGGAATGACACGCAAAACCAAACCCTTATAATATAAACATATCCCTATCCCATACCATACCATACCATTACATATACATATTTAAAATATATGTCATCTCTGTCATAGGAGGGCTAAGTCGTTGTGGCTCTAAGCCCGGTGTAGTGACAGAGGCTCTGTCACAAGCTGCCATCGGCGTCATCCCCTCCGATTGCGTGCGATTTGCGGGGCGATCGCCCTCCTGCCGCGGTCCTACCCCTCCCAGGCCCCCGATCGCCCCGTTTTGGCCCATTGCTCGGCTCGCCTGGCCCTTGTTTGCGCCTGGCGCGACTGGTACTTTGGCCAGGTCCCGTGGCCAGACCGAACATCTTTTCCGAGGTCCACCTCAAATTCGTCCGGCATGCGTACATGCGGATGATGCTCCCGCCGAGCGAGGTCACCGCGCACCTCAACGCAAAATACAAGACCGACTACGCGGTCACGCAGGTCCAGCGCCTGATCAACACGCGCGGCTGGTCCAAGCGCCGCAAGCTGATCGTCGAGAAGCTCGGCCCGGCGGAGGAGAAGAAGGACTCAGCCATCGTGCGTGAGCTAGCCGGCGCCCACGCGCGAGTGATGGACCGTGTTGCCCAGGGTGCAGTTGATGGGCTCGACCGTGCTGCGGCGTTCGTTCGCGAGGCGCGAGATCCTCGGGCGCTCAACGCTGCGGCCTCCGCCCTCAAGTCACTGACCGCAACCTATCGCTGCGCTGCCGGCATCGATACCTCGAGCTCACGCAGTGGCCCGAGCGTCTACACGTTCAACTTTGCGGCGCACAACCCTGATGCTCCGTTGCCGGCGCAGCCAGTCGTCGAGCTCTCGGCTGACCCTGGCCGCGACTCTGACCATGACTCTGACCATGACTCTGACCTCGAGGACGATCCCCTCTGACAGGCTGCTCGCCCTCTGCGCCCGCGGCGCTTCGCTCCCCGCTCGCAACCCGATGTCCCCAGGTGCCTGGTATCGGATAGCCCTTGCCCGGTATCGCCTGTCATAGGGTCGTCGGTAGTATTGTGGGACGACCACCTCCTCAGGTATAATTGGTCGAGTCGAAGAGGCTGTATCTAGGCGTGCGTGCCCTTGTTTTGCGGCGACATAGCTGCTACAACATCAGTGATGGCTCGTGGCTTTAGTGAACGTCCCAGTCGACTTTCGGGTCACAGGCAGGACACCAGGAGCCTTGCTCGTTAAATGCGCCCTCGTAGTGGCCCCGTGGCCTTCGCCTTCCCCACCATGTCTCGCTTGATGCCCCCCGAAATCCGAGAGTACGCGGTCCAATGTTATCTGAACCGTGGTTTCTCCCCCACCGAGGTCGCCGACGAGGTGGCGAAGAAGTTCAGGGTTCGTTACCGCCCTGCTCAGCTACGGCAGTTCCTGTCGCGAGGCGGCTACTCCGCCAAACGCCGGGAGGTGGACCGGCAGGTCACCCAGATCCTCTCCGAAGCGGCGGTCGCCGAGATGGCCAAGGCTCGCTCGGCAAAGCCCGAGGAACTACTGCAGGATTGGGCCAGGCAATTAGCGACGGTCACGCAAAGGTCGCTCGAGGCGGCCGCCAAATCCGAGCGCGTTCGGGACCTCGCGTCAGCGACCGCGGCTGCGGCAACCGCGATCCGCACATTCCGAAATTGCGCGGGATTGGACGCTGCTGCTCCCGCCCATAAAACCGTCTTCCGGTACGATTTTGCGGCCACGTACGTTGATGATCCGATTGAGGTGCCAAGTGTCGTCAAGGTAGCTGCCCCTCAGGCACTGCCCGCGTGATTGACCGCGGAGCAGGGCCGCGCCGCACCAGCGGCGTATTCAAGGGTTCCCTCAAATACGCAGCCGCGATGAAGAGGTATTGGAAGCGGGCTGGGCTTGCCTACTCAAACGTACTGCCTAGAAACCGTACATGCAGGCTTTCGGCTATGCTCGGGTGAGTACGGTGGGGCAGGGTGAGGATGGCGTCTCGCTGGAGAACCAACGTGAACGCATCGCCGCCTGGTGTGTCGCCAGCGGTCTTACCCTGGAACGGGTCTTCGTCGAGACGATGAGCGGCTCCCGCGCCGCCAATCGGCCTGAACTTCAGGGTGCGCTCTCGACGGTCTGCCGAGCCAAGGGGGTTCTGGTGGTCTATTCTCTCAGCCGGCTGGCCCGTTCGGTTCGTGACACCCTGGACATCGCCGATCGGTTGGAGCGGGCGGGAGCCAATCTCTCGAGTCTCACCGAGCGGATCGATACCAGCTCCGCCATGGGCAAGATGGTCTTCCGGCTTCTATCCACCTTGAACGAGTTTGAGCGGGACCAGATCGCGGAAAGGACCGAATCGGCGATGGCCCATCTCAGGCGCACTGGGCGTCGAATTTCGGGGCGCCTGCCGTTTGGCTATGACTTGGACCGCGATGGGCAGTGTCTCGTGCCAAACGGACGGGAACAGGCTGCACTGGCCCTGATGACGGGGCTCCGGGAGTCCGGGCAGTCATTCGGCCAGATTGCCGCCAAGCTTGCCGCCGACGGCATCCCATCCAAGGAAGGTCGCTCATGGCACCCAGCAACCGTTCGGCAAATCCTCGGAAGGCAGCAAAAGCTGGCGGCATGAAGCCCGGGCTACCTATGCCGGAGAAGGAGGCCGTCGCCCGGGCATTAGTGAAGTCGGAAACCCTGAGCTGCCGGCTGACGGTAGCAGAGAAGGATTCGATCCGGGCCGCTGCCTCATCCTACGGAATGGCTATCACGGAGTACCTGGTGAAGTGCCACCAGGTGGTGGGTGCAGCAAAGGAGGACCAACGATGATCCTATTCGAGGAGGATGATTGCGGGGTTGAGAGAGTGGGCCTGAGGTATTTCGACCTAACTGATGCCTGGTATGCCTCAAAGTTGAGCCGCCAATCTTTCACGACGTGGCTCGGGTCCTTACCTTCCGTCGAGGTGCGTCGCAAATTTTGGGGCGGCGAAACGCCGATCAGTGGGTACTGGACTTCCATTCACGCCCGGGACGCGGCACGGGCGTATAGGATGGTGCGGAAGCATTTCGCCCGGGAGTCTGGCATCGACCCTGACGACGACTTGCCCCCGCCCCCCGCCTGACCCCGTGGCCGGGGTACCCCGGCACCCCCGACTTTGACCCCGGGCGGCTGTCGCTGCTGGACCGCCACAATGCACGGAGTAATTTTCAGTTTCGTGGCCTTGAACGCCCTTCGCGCACGGCCACCAGCATCCAATCACATCCGTCCCAAGGGTCCCGCTTAGGACTTTGCCAGAATCCGTCGCAATGTGCGCTCGATATCAGGGTGCAGACCATCAGGCATGCCCCACTCATCATCCTTGAACTGGGCCCGAATCTCGTATT
>JAIXQK010000078.1 GCA_027485795.1 Oxalobacteraceae bacterium | reverse complement strand
GATGACTTCGACAATCGTCATTGCGCCCATCAAGAAGAAGACAATCTGCGCCGTGCCGATCAAGGTCTCGCCGAGATGGTCGCTCACATGCCCGCCCTCGCCCATCATCAGCGCGTAGATGCTCCATAGCAGACCGGCACCCAGCAAGGCTGATGCAGATTTATTGATCTTGATCGGGTGTTCGAAGGCGATCGCAGCGTAGGCAATCACAAAGATGCTGATCAGAAGAATATTCATGGGAGACGAGGGCTTGTTATAAAAACAAGCAGATTGTAATGCGTGATCATGATTTACGGCAGGTCAACCGCAAAGCTGTGATCTATTGCTCACACAATCAAGCCGGGATAGCCCGCTGAGGTTGAGTACCCACCGAAGTTCGACCGCAATCAGCGCGCGTTAAACAGCCTCAGCCCCGCCTCATCCATCGCACGTTGCTCCTGCTTGGCAACGGCCAGCGCCTGATTGCGCTCGTCGCGCTCGACCATGGCGTCCATTTTGGCCTGCTCGCGCAGCGCCTTCACTAACTCTGCCTTGGCGTCTGCCAGCATGAGATTGGCGTCTTGTAACTGACCCTCGACCCGCCCGCGTAAGCCGCGCAGGTGCTCCAGAAATTTACGATAGGTGATGGTGTCGGAAATAGCGTGCGCTTCCTTCTGCGCCTCGTTGTAGCGTGCGATGTAATCATCACGCAGCTGATCAAGATGGGCGATGCTCTGCTCAAGCTTGGCCACACGCTGGCGCGCATCCGTCACCAGCTGCTGTGCATCACGTAAGGCCGTTTGTGCTTTTTCAGCGAGGACTGTCCAGGTGGTCTGTTTCATGATTACCGCGGCGCCGCTCAGGCACCCACCAGTTCACGAATACCCTGCCAGGTCTCTTCGTTACCCACGCCATCATGCAAGTCTTGCTGCAAGAAAGCTTCAATACGTCCGCGCATGGCGATCGCCAGATCAATCTCTTGGTTAGAGCCTGCCTCATAAGCACCGACAGAAATCAAATCCTGATTCTGCTGGTACAACGACCATAAGCGCCGAATTCGGTTCGCCATCTTCAAGTCAGATGGCGACACCAAGCCCTGCATCACCCGTGAGATAGAACCATTCAAATCAATGGCAGGATAGTGCGCTGCATCGGCCAACTTACGCGACAACATCACTTGTCCATCCAGCGAAGCGCGCGCGATATCGACGATCGGGTCTTGCGCGTCATCGCCCTCTGCTAATACGGTATAGATCGCGGTGATCGCACCATAGCCATGTCGGCCCACGCCAGTCCGCTCAATCAAATTCGGTAACAACGCAAACACGGAGGGCGGGTAACCCTTGGCCGTGGGTGGTTCACCAATGGCTAAGCCAATCTCGCGCTGTGCATGGGCTACGCGCGTGAGGCTATCCATCAGCATTAGTACATTCTTGCCCTGATCGCGGAAGTACTCGGCAATCACATGGGTCAGATGCGTTGCCTTCAACCGCATGACGGGCGATACATTGGCGGGGGAAGCAATCACCACAGACTTCGCACGACCCTCAGGGCCAAGTACCTCGTTGATGAAGGCTTGTACCTCGCGGCCACGTTCACCGATCAGGCCAATCACCACCACATCGGCTTCGGTATTCCGTGTGATCATGCCGAGCAATGAACTCTTACCGACACCCGAGCCCGCAACCAAACCAATCCGCTGGCCGCGTCCCATGGTCAGCAAGCCATTGATGGCTTTGACGCCGACATCGAGTACTTGATTAATCGAGCCGCGCTCCATCGGGTTTAGGGGCAGACCGAGCAAGGCAAGTTTGTCTTTGCAATCAGGTTTAGCACCGCCATCCAGTGGCTCACCAAACGCATCAATGACACGCCCGAGTAACTCGGGGCCTAAACTCGCTTCAGAAGAATTAGTCAGCACGCGTACCGTAGCACCGGGGCCAATACCTACGGCTTCGGTAAACGGCATTAAGAATAGCGTTTGGTCGTTAAAGCCAACGACCTCGGCTTGTACTTTATGACCACCGGTGGTGGATTCAACTTCGCATACCGCACCGAGCGGCGCCATGATGCCGCGCGCTTCCAGTGTCATACCAATCAAACGCACCAGCGTACCGGTATGGCACGCGGGTGGCACGCGAGTGTGCGCGATCAGATGATCGACCACCTCGGCATAATCAAGCATGATCATCCGACGGTGCGGCCGTCTCTAATACTTTGTCGCTCGCTTGCTCGGGCTTGTCGACGACGGTCACGTCATCCACCGGCTGACCGGTTTGCAAGCGATCTGATAAACGATTACCGCCGGTACGCCAGCTTGGTGCTGGCGCTTGCGCGATAGATTTTTTAACGCCTTCAACACGACGCTGCATCAAGTCTTCCACCACACTACCGTCGAGCGATACGCGCACACTACCCCGCTCGAGTGAATTGTCAGGTCGAAGAATTAAGCTATCCGCGTACTTTTCTACGGTAGGGCGGTAGGCTTCAAGATCGTCGGCATGCAAATGAATCACTACCGGCTTGTCACCGGATGAGTTCAACTCGCGTAACGCGTTATCCACCAGCCGCGAGATGGCTTGCGGACTTTGGGTTAACTCACCTCGCACCAGCTGCTCCGCCAGATGCACTGCGAGTTTTTTCATGGGTTCGAACAAGGCGTCCGGGTTATAGGCCAGCTCTTGTAATTGATCGATAACTGACTGCAGCTGATCCAGCTTGGCTTGATGCTCAGCTTGTTGTCGTTTTTGTTCATCGGTTTGGGTCTCGGCGCGACCTTGTTCAAGGCCAGCAACCAAACCTTCGTCATAGCCCTGCTGATGCGCAATCGGACGCTCGGAATCGCGGCCTTCGTTGCGACCTACTTCCAAACCTTGTGCATACGCCTCAGTGCGAGCAGCCTCAAGCTTTTGCATCACGGCTTCGTTATCGAGCAAGGCGTCTTCAAGTAGCTCGGAAGCCTGAGCTGATAGCGTCTCTGACAGCAGGTGGGCCTCTGTGGCTAAGGCAGACGCTGCTTCTTGGTGCTTTACCGTGCCATCTTCAGAGGTCACTTCCGTGCTGGCCTCTGCATTAATATCGACAGCCTTATGCACTTCGTCGAACGACGCAGCAAGGCCGTCAGTCGCCAATTGGCTTGCAGGGTCAGTCGATGAAATCTCGGCAACGATGGCATCCGTAGCTGCGGCAAATGCCTCGACCTCACTCGTCGGGACTGGCTTGGCTACCGCCTCATCGCTGGCTAGCGTCTCACTATCAGCATCAGCTTCAAAACCTTTTGCTGCGGCATTCAAATTCTCATCGAGCTCGGGATTGAACTCGGCACCGATTTCGCTCGCCGCCTCCGCTGCAAACCCTGGCTCTGGGGCAGAATCTTCCGCCACAAACGGATCGGCAATCACTTCGTCGATCGCAAAATCTTCGTCCGGTAAATCGAGGCTGCTGTCGCGCTGGAAGCCGGCAGGGACATAGCCGCCGGTCAGGGGGTCGACGCCAAACATCGCCTCGGGTAATTCTTCGCGCTGCTCGACAAACGGCGGCGCGGTTCGGTCGAGCAGGTTTTGCACGGCGAACGGGTTGGTGGTCGGATCGAACATCCGATTCGGCAACCACTCGTTGCGCTTGCGCGCGGTACGTACCTCAGACAAAGTCTGCTCCGCCGGATGCCAGGATCAGT
>JAIXQK010000170.1 GCA_027485795.1 Oxalobacteraceae bacterium | reverse complement strand
TGCAATGAGCACCGAGTTATGCAGGAACCAAGCCGCTTACCGTAGAGATAAGCGGACAGAGTCGCGCGGATTAGTTGGGCTGGCTGCGGCGCGGTGCGAGAGAAATTTTGGCCAAGCCGTGGGAAATATCCATCTCGCCCGCCCAAAAGCCAAAGCCCCGTCCGCGGGAGCGAACGGGGCGAGCATGTAGGCCTGACCGTTGATCGGGCAGATCACCCTCACGGATTCAAGGTCACATGAAGGCGCAGGAAACGCCGTGAGCCATTGATTGGCATCGTCGCCACGACGTTGCCGTTTGCATCAGGCGTGCCTTGGTTAACGCCGACCGAGGACCAAGAGGCTGGATTACTCAGGTCAGTGGTGGTTTGCACGGAATAGCTTATGCCAGACTGCACTCGCCTATAAGTAAATTTTATTTGAGCAGCAGACAAGGTGATCTGCGGCAAACCAGTAAGGTCAGGAGCCATCGGCGCGCGACCCAGTGCATACTCAAGTAGATTAGGTAAACCGTCGACATCCGGATCGTCTGCAGCACCCCGCAAGTTGAGAGGAACCGACGCAGTGGTTAGGTAATTTGCAAATGCATCGGCCGGCGATATAACAGAGAAGGATCGATCAACGTTTGCAGCAGCGTTATAGTTGGCGTCCCCAGTTTGAAATGCTCGGACGAGCACTGTGCCCAACCCTGTAACTGTCAAAACATTGCCGGTAATAGTGGCAGGACCGGATAAAACAGAAAAAGCCGGAGCCAATCCGCTGCTTGAGGTAGCACTCAAAACAAACGGTGCTTCGCCATAGATTTTGGTGGATAAGTCGCCAAAGGTAATCGTCTGCGCAGCCTTGGCTACATTGAAGCTGCGGTCCACCGGAGTAGCGGCGGCATATATGCCATTTCCTGCTTGAGAGGCACGCACGGATACCGTGCCGACGCCAGTGAGAGTCATCGTTGATCCGCTGACCGTCGCCGGACCCGATAGGATACTATAAGTCGGCGTAAGCCCACTGCTCGCGGTGGCAATCAGCAGTATCGGAGTGGTGCCATAAGTCGTAGCAGGTAACACATCGAACGTAATGGTTTGGGGGATGCCCGGGAGAGAAAGAACGGACACAAAACCAACAGGACTCGTTGAGCTGCCATCGCCTAGTTGGCCGTAGTCGTTTGCGCCAATTGCCCAAACAGAACCATCCAACTTACGGAAAACCGCATGATACGCCCCGGCGGAGATCGTGGTAACGTCAGTCAAGATCTGCGCGGGGGCGGAGCCACTCCCGGCTAAATTAAAGGAGCCCGCAGCCCTAACTGAACCGTCAGATTTCAGGAACAGGGAGTTATCGCCTCCGGCAGCAATCGCTGCAACACCGGCCATCACCTGCATCGGCGTGGAACGATTTGTCGTGGTGCCGTCACCCAATTGACCAGCGCTATTGGCACCCGTAGCCCAAACAGAGCCATCTGACTTAAGGAACAGAGTATGCGACCACGCAGAAGCAACAGCGGAAACGCCAGTCATGACTTGCACGGGGTATGAACGACTACTTGTCGTCCCATCACCCAGACCGCCGTAATAATTGTAACCCGTGGCCCACACAGAACCATCGAACCTCAAGAAAAAGGATGCGTTACCGCCCGCAAAAATTGCGGCAACGCCGGACATAACCTGCACCGGCGTGGAGCGACTCGTCGTGGTTCCATCTCCTAGTTGGCCATATTCGTTATAACCCGTGGCCCACGCCGAGCCATCCGTTTTAAGAAATAAAGAATGAGAGGCTCCGGCGGCGACGGCTTTGACACCGTTCATAACCTGCACAGGCGTAGAACGGTTAGTGCTAGATCCGTCTCCAAGTTGGCCAAACATTCGAGGCGAATTCGGCTCATAATTGAGCCCCGTCGCCCAAACAGAACCATCGACCTTAAGGAACAAAGTGTGAAACGCACCGGCAGAGACGGCTGATACGCCAGTCATAACCTGCACGGGCATAGAGCGATTGATAACAGTGCCGTCACCAAGTTGGCCGTAAAGATTGTAGCCAGTGGCCCACACGGTGCCATCTGACTTCAGGAAGACAGAATGAGCAAATCCGCAAGAAATGCCGGGGGCCACCGCCGCAATTGTTCCATTGGCAATCGTGAGCGTAAGCGTGGCCGTGCCGGTGCCGCTTGTATTGGTGGCGCTTATCGTGACTCCAAAGGTGCCGCCTACAGTCGGTGTGCCGCTGATAAGCCCGGTAGCCGTGTTGATCATGATGCCCGCCGGCAGCTCGTTTGCGCCGAAACTGGTAGGGCTATTTGAAGCTGTGATTGAGTAACTGAAATTACTCCCGATGGTCCCGCTTGCTGAGGTAGCGCTCGTGATGATCGGAGCAGATTCAGAGGTCGTGATTGTGAAGGTGGCGGAGGCCACCGCGCTATCACTGTAACCGCTTGCGAACGCCTTGGCCTTTACCGTAGCTGAGTTGGTCAGCGTAAACGGAGCGCTATAGAGAACAGAACTATTCGTGGGATCGCTACCGTTGGTGGTGTAGCGAATCGTTGCTCCAGGTGTTGTGCAAGCAAGCGTAACCTGGCTAGAATGAGCATAGCTTCCACCGCCAGGAGATATCGTGGGCGTGGCGGCAGCAGGGGCGGCGGTAATCGTGACATCCGCATATTCAGTAGTCGTTCGATTGGCTGGGTATGCGGCGTCATATATTGCCGCATGATATTTACCTGAGTTGCTGGGTTGAGCATTTGGAATCACAAGCGACGGGCCTGTTGTGGATATCAGATATTGATTATCCTTAAACCAGAGCCAAGTAAGGGAAGTGGCTGCAACTCCACTTCTAATAGTATTCTTTCGCGTGGTGGCTTGTGCCGTAAGAGTAAGCGTTGAATTCGAACTAAGGCTTTGGGACTGTGGCTGGCTGGTGAAAATAGGCTCATTCAGAAACAGGCTATTATTCCAACCAATCTGACTAACGGAATAAGGATCGGGACGGAGGTCGAAATTATCCAATGAAGGGATAACCAGCGATGGATTGTGAAACCGAGCGATGGTGTCGGAATAGAATACGACCGGGCCAGAGTGATCTTGATAGTATACGTAGGACACACCAACCCAATCGATGCGCTGATTCCTATCGGTCGAACCCCATGAAAACACCTCCTGGGTGCCAAGGATAAATAAATCATCCGAGTAATAATTCTCTAAGGCAGCAAGAAACGTAGGACGCGGATATGTATCCACGACATCCATTACGGACTTCCCCAAGGAACTATTAGCCCCGGCCGCATTTGGCATAAATGGATCCAAGAGTGTCATCTGAACGGCGATATTAGGCCTGTTTTGCTGCAGATGCCGCAGTGCTCCCCGGGCAGCCCAAGAACCGGCACTATGTGCAATTAAATGGACCTTCTGCAGATTAGGATATTCCTGAGATAGAACTTGGCCCAAATGCTGCCCATGCTGATGACCTATTTCCGCCGCCTCAGTGCCATTAACGATAGCTTTTATATCTTTACCACCCGTATCAGAATCAGGCTCCCACCTATACTTAACTATGTGCCAGTCGGTTCCCCTGGTCACGGCCCTCAAATTGCTTAACAGCGATGCAAACTCGGCCCCCGAATAGGCATCGGAGTTACTATCTGGATTCCAGCCATGAAATAAGATTATAAGTTTTGCCTCATCCCCAACCAACGGAGATCCGGTTTCCGCATCCACCAATTCATTCTCAAAGTGAAAATAACGATACAGCCGATAGCTACTAATACCGCTGAAATATAGGGCATTAGCATACCATTGGGTTTGCGCCGGGAATGAGTATCCGTCTATATACTCATCAGTGTCATAGGCAATAAAGAGATCCAGATTATCGTTACTAAAGGGCCCCTCCGTAAGACGCGTGAAGTAAAATTCCCTGTCAAAAAAATCGGTCCGATCCTGCAAGTTACCCCACTTGCAATAACCGTATGAGCCGACCGCAAAACCATCTAGATCAATCAGGTTATAGGTAAGAGCGGTAAAATTATTTGACCACTTGGGTGTGTGGTCAATTTGAGCGCGCGCCACAAAAGGCGCGATGAGCAAGAGCAGCGCAATTAAGAGCTTGAGCAGACGCATTGGGCGGAATCAGTATTATTGAAGACGATATATTGCAGCTCAGCTATTCGCTTGTGCAGCAAGAGCTCGAACACGGGCAGTTAGGCGGCGAGCGGAGTAGTCTCGGTAGGGCTCCGCTTCCAACAGAGTGGCTATACGACCCAATACAGGCGCATCAACCTGCTCAGGCGGGAAGTCCCGGAGGTGCTCAACATAACGGTTGAGCGCACTCAAATCGGCCGCCGACAGTCCCCGCAGCGAAGTGGCCGATGTAACTGCCTTGGCTATCTGAACCCGGGCGTCGGCACGGATTTGAGAGATCGGGGTTGCTGCTTTTTCCGTGAGTAGGCGCTTGGTTGTGCCAAAACGAAAGCCAAGCGGGTCGGCAGATGTTGTGGCCGCTGGGATGTGTTCGATCCATGTTAAGCCAGCGGAGGCATCCACCACGGTGGCATAATTCACGAAGGCCTTGAAACGGGCAGGGGAATCCTCGCTGCGCGACAAGATGAGTTTCTGGAGGGTGGTTAGGTAGCCGGCCGGACGCGCTTCTTGAAAGACATCCAGCAGGGCAACCCGGGCTTGCGGCGGCGCCGATTGATCAAGAAGAACGGTCTCCAGCGCGTCATGAATTTCTGGAGCTGTGTTAAGCAACGCGCCGACCATATCAGACAGAGCTCGACCGAGTTGAAGAATCACCAGCCCGGCAGGGAGTTCAGGAGAGCTGCTCGGGCTGGTGGCAAAGCTTGAGACAATTTGCTCGGTCTTGGTAGGCGACCAAGCGGAGCGAACTTCCTGAAGATACGATTTCAAGAGATCGAAACGGGAATGGAAGAAGAGCCATTCGGCGGCCTGAGATGAGACCAACGGCGAGGAATCGGATGCCGCAGAAGCCAATATCGCCGCTGTGGGACCTTCGATTTCCAAACGAAGATATAGCCCAAGGAGCCGCTCGGAGATGTCGCTCGATGCGGCAAGGCGGTTGAGTTCGGCAAGGGCTTCGGGCGTTCTCGCGGTGAACTCGGCCACCGCGTCAGTGGCTGCTTTGGCGGCAAAAGAGCCGGCCTTGGCACGCAGCAATAATTCGCTCGGAGGAAAAGGCAGCACGGGTTGGGCAACCGTTGCTTGCAACAAAGGCGCGACAACGGGAGCAGCGAGAGCGGGAGCGGTTATCGCCTTTGCTGGTTGGGAAACATTTGCGACTTTCGGCGCAGCGGCAGGAGGCGATTGCCGGCGAAGCGTTAAAACAAGAAGCCCGACGCAGATGATAACGCCTAAAATAACAAAGGCGCGTTTCGGGAGCTTCATGGCGGAAAAATCGTTATCTCAAAATAGCTTAGCTAACAAGGCGATATACACGGACGGAAAATCAATTACGGCTGTTACTTGCGCTCTCTTTTAGCAGGGGAGTTTTAGATCAAAATCGGTTTGGCAGCTCCAAAGCGGAATCGTCGGTTACTATACTCGCCCACAGGAATAACACGATGCCCAGACATCGTGTTTAAGTCAACCTCAAGGCGATAGTTTAAGGGGGTGTCGCCTTTCGAAGCTCTACCCGAAAATCTGCGCAGCGCGCGTTTGAAGAAAGGGCTGTCACAAGAGGAACTGGCCGAGCGGGTGGAAATCAGCGCACGCTACCTGCAAGATATCGAAGCGGGGCGGCACACGAACCTGACCTTGATGCTTTTGGCACGACTCGCGGAGTGCGTGGAGGTCGAAACGTGGAAATTGATTTGTCCCGAGGCGATCGAGAAGGCGACCGAGCAACGTCGGCCCAAGCGACCTCGCTTGAAGTAGATCGGACATGAAAAAGCTCCGACCGGGGAAGGTCGGAGCTGGTTGATCGAATAAGCGATCAAGGGACGTGCGCATCGACTTAGGGCAGCGAGCTCACGCCCATCAAGTAACGGTCGCACTCGCGGGCGGCGGCGCGGCCTTCGTTGATCGCCCAGACGACCAAGCTCTGGCCGCGGCGGCAGTCGCCGGCGGCAAAGATGCCCGGGACGCTCGTGGCGTGGACGTTGTGGTCGGCCTTGATGTTGGAGCGCGGGTCGGTTTCCAGGCCGAGGGCCTGGATCGCGGCCTGCTCGGGCCCGAGGAAGCCCATCGCGAGCAGCACAAGCTGCGCGGGTCGGGTCTTCTCGGTGCCGGGCTGCTCGACGGGGACGAAGGCGCCCTTGTCGTTGCGTTCCCACTTCACCTCGACGGTGACGACCGACTCGACGCGGCCTTGGGCGTCGGCGTTGAACTTTTTGACCGTGGTGAGATAAACGCGCGGATCGGCGCCGAAACGGGCGGCGGCCTCTTCCTGGCCGTAGTCGACCTTGAGGGTCTTGGGCCACTCGGGCCAGGGGTTGTTGGCCTGGCGCTCGAGCGGGGGCTTGGCCATGATCTCGATTTGCGTGACGGTGCGGCAGCCTTGGCGAAGGGAGGAGCCGACGCAGTCGGTGCCGGTGTCGCCGCCGCCGATCACGATCACGTCCTTGTCCTTGGCGTTGATCGGGCTGGCGGAGCCGTCGCCCTGGTCGAGCACGGCCTTGGTGTT